>LZRQ01000173.1 GCA_002159155.1 Firmicutes bacterium ZCTH02-B6 | reverse complement strand
GGCTGCACCGTGTCGGGTCGCGGGTTGAGGCGCTGCAGCTCTTTCATGGCCTGCAGGCCAAAGGGCGTGGCCGCGTTGGCGAGACCGAGCAAGTTGGCGGCAATGTTGAGAGCGATGGCGGTCAAAGAGGGATGTCCTCGCGGGACGTCGGGGAAGAGGGGGCGGAGGACGGGCGCAATCAGGCGCGCGAGGGCGTCGAGCAGTCCAGCCCGGGCGGCGACCCGGCTTAGGCCAAACCAGACGGAAATGATCGCCAGGAGATTGAGCGCGACGGCCAAGCCGTTGGTGGCCTGGGAGAAAATGGCGGTGGTCACCAGTCCGATGTTGCCATGGACGGCGGCGAAGATGATCCCTGCGAGGATCATGGCAGCCCAAACGGTGTTGACCATCTGCCCATTTGTCCTCCCCGATCCAACCGGGCCCCAGCCACCGGCCATAACGGCGCCCGTGCGATGCGTTACCCGTGGGATGCGCTTAAGGTGTATGCCGGGAAAAGCGGGGAAATGTCCTACGGCCGGGAGCGGCAGGATTCCCCCGCCGCGGCACGAACCAAGCCGTGGCGGAGGGATGACCGTTGGGGGGATTTGCACGTGCGTTTTGGACCGGGTGGCGGCTGCGGTGCCCGGCCTGCAGCGAAGGCAGTCTTGAGGCTGCTGAGGGGCCGCGCCCTGTGTGCCCGCGGTGCAGGTGGCAATTGACGAAACCTGGAGAAGGCGATTGGCTGGTCACCTGGTTGGTGGCCTATACGGTCGGCTCGGTTGGGCTGCTCATCTCTTTGTTATTGCTCTATCTGTTCAGCCGCTTTGGGATCGGGACCCAGCTGATCGTCAGCGGCCTTGTGGGCCTGGCGGTTATGGCGATCACGTTTCGCCGGTCGAGGGGGGCGGCGATCGGGATTCTATACTTCTTGCGCCGCCACTGGGAGGAATAGGGTGAAAGACGAGCGCCCCTTGCGTGTCGGCGAGAAATACAAGAATAAACGTCGAATTCGGTTATTCGCATAAATTATTGAGGCCTCCCGGCTTGAACGCCCGGGAGGCCTCCTGTATGCTGGTGCCGAAGGTGGGATTCGAACCCACACGGGCGTGGTGCCCACTGCGCCCTGAACGCAGCGCGTCTGCCAGTTCCACCACTTCGGCCCGTCGGCAATCCTTATCGTAGCAGAGGCCACGGGTCGTGTCAAGCGCCTGGCGCGCAGTCGTGGATTGGCGTTGGCTTGAACCGGCGGTTGCGCCGCGGCGCGTTGGCGTACGGCGCTAAGGGTACTGTGGTGGATGCCCGGCACCCGCAGGGCGTGGGCCACCGGGCGGCAGGGGCCGTCACCCTGGCCTGGGAGTGCACAGGGTACGCGGGCGGGGCGGATGGGAATGGTGTGCGTGTGATTCCGACACAGTCCTACACCTTCGTGACATCGTCGAAGAATTTTCAGGATGATGCAGGAGAACGCGGTATGGCGTCGTATACAATCGCCTTGTTGGCGGGACAACCCTGCGGGCGTTTGCTGGATACGGCAAGCGATGCGCGCAGTTGGAAAGCGTTCCAGCAACCGCACCGAACTTTCCTTGCAGCACTCAACACAATACTGTACGATCTTATGTCAGGGCAAAAAATTTTGCCGCAAATGGCCGCGGGGTTACCCGGCCAGAACCGCGGGGAGTGGCCGCAAATGCGCCTCCAGAGGGCGTTTGCGGGGGTTTGAGAAAGGTTTCACGAATGTGTTGACAAGCTCCTCCGCGGGCGGGTATACTGTGAACGAAAGTTCTGTTTTGTGAATTTTGGATCCGGGTGCCAGGGCTGTCGCGGGGAGTCGTGGGGGAAGTGCCCACTGGCACGTTGGGCGCTGTCCGTTGCGACTTTCGCTGTTTGCTGCCAAGGTTGGGAAAGCTAAGAAGAGTGAGAAGGAAACCAGTTTGAACTTGGCGGACCATTCGACAGTCTGGAATACCAGGCGCCGTTGTTCGAATTGGACAACAACCACCGCGTTCTTACGCGGAAGAACAAGAAAGGATGATGTGGCGTGGACCTTTTTAAGAAGGTCTCGAAGGTCGCCCAGTTGATGCAGCGGGAGGGAAATAGCGTCAAGTTCGCCGACGTGGCGGCGACTTTGCGGGACATCCTCCCGGACACGAGTGTTTATGTGGTAAGCCGCAAGGGCAAGATTTTGGGCTACGCCCTGGCGGAGGGGTTTGAGACGACCCCCTTTGACTCCGAGTGGCTGCACACCGGCCGCATGCCGGAGGACCTGGCCACCTCGCTGCTCAAGGTGGGAGCCATCTCCACCGGTCGTGAGGCTGAGCGGGTCATCGGCGAGCCGCACGCGTGCATCGTGCCCGTTGTCGGCGCCGCCCGTCGAGTCGGCAGCATTGTGCTGGTGCGCCTTGAGGGCGACTTCAGCGACGAGGATCTGGTCCTCTTTGAGTTCGTCGGCACCGTGGTCGGCATGGTGATCGCGACCGCGATCGACGACGCCGAGGAGGATGAGGCGGAGGAGAAGCGTATGGCCCGTTCGGCCATCCGCAGCCTGTCCTACTCAGAGATTCTGGCCATGCAGCACATTTTCGATGAGCTGGAGGGCGACGAGGGCCTGCTGGTGGCCAGCCGCATCGCGGACCAGGCCGGTATCACCCGGTCGGTCATCGTCAATGCCCTGCGCAAGTTGGCTTCAGCCAACGTCATCGAGTCCCGTTCCTTGGGGATGAAGGGTACGTACCTGCGCATTCTCAACCCCGAGGTGCGCAAGGAGCTGGAGCGCCAGCGGTACCCGTATCCGACCAACGGCGGGCTCATGAAGCGCCAGGCGTAAGCCGGAGAACTGAGAAAATCAGGACGCGCGAGACACGGAGCGGCCCGCACCCGAACGGTGACGGGCCGCCCGTTTGATGGTAAAATAGAAAAAGGCGTGTTTGTCGCGAAGCTAAACGGCCCTTGTCCCCTGGTGGGAGAGGGCCGTTTCGCGATAGCCTCCCCTGCGCAATTCGTCGCGGACCATCGGAAGGCCGGCGCTGCCGCAGGCAAACAGGGGTGAAGACATGGGCCCGGCCCGCGAGAACCAGACGGCTGAGCGGGTGATTTTGATCGGCGTCGACGATCGCCTGGAGGAGCTGGCGGAGCTGGTGCGTAGCGCCGGCGGCCAGGTGGTGGGATGTGTGGTCCAACGCCTTGAGCGGCCGGTGCCTGCGACCTACATCGGTACCGGCAAGGCTAAGGAAGCCCGGGCCTTGGCTTTTGAGCTCGACGCGGACCTGGTGGTCGTGGACGACGAGCTGACGCCCGCCCAAGCCCGCAACCTCGAGGAACTGTTGGAGCTGCCTGTGATCGACCGGACTCAGCTGATCCTCGACATTTTCGCCCAGCGGGCACGCACCAAAGAAGGCAAGCTGCAGGTGGAACTCGCGCAGCTGACCTATCAGTTGACCCGCTTGGCGGGGGCGGGAGCGGCGCTGTCGCGGCTCGGCGGTGGTATCGGCACCCGCGGTCCAGGTGAGACGAAGCTGGAAACCGACAGGCGCCGCATTCGCCGCCGCATCGCAATGATCCGCCGGCAGCTCGAAGACGTCCGGCGCACCCGGGCGGTACAGCGGGCGGGTCGACGCCGCACGGGGCTACCCGTCATCGCGCTGGTCGGATACACCAACGCGGGCAAGTCGACGTTGATGAACGCCTTGACCCGCGCCGGGGTGCTGGCGGAAAACAGGCTCTTTGCCACGCTAGACCCGACCGTTCGCCGGCTCACCTTAGCCCCGGGACGCGATGCGCTTTTGATCGATACGGTCGGATTCCTCCGGAAGCTGCCGCATCAGCTGGTGGCCGCGTTCCGGGCGACGCTGGAGGAAGTGCAAGAGGCGGACGTCCTGGTGCACGTCGTTGACGCCAGCCAGCCTGATGCGGAGGAACAGATGGCGGCCGTGGAGGCGGTGCTCGACGAGCTCGGGGCACTGGGCAAGCCAATGGTCATCGCCTTGAACAAACTGGACGCCGTGCCCGACCCTGAGGGTGTAAGAGAGCTGGCCCGCAATATGCCGGCGGCGGTTGCCATTTCGGCCAAGACCGGCGTGGGGCTGGATCGGCTGCGGCTCCTGCTGGCAACGCTGGTGGAGGAACTTGAAGGGAGGCCGCCCGGGTGAACTGGTGGGATGGGCTGCGGCAAAGGCTGGCGTCCCTTCTGGGTGGCAGCCGGTTTCTGTGCGACACGTGCAAGTACAACTACGGCAACGTCTGCTGGCGCCCGGAGCGCCCCAACGCGACCCGGTGCCCCGATTACCGCCGGCGGTGAGCCCCGAAAGAGGGTCCGGATATGAAAGATTCGTTTTTCTACGGCGGTCAAGCCGTCATCGAAGGCGTCATGATGCGGGGACGGCAGGCGCTGGCCATTGGCGTGCGGCGGCCCGACGGCTCCATCGTGGTGCATGAGCAGGCGCTGGTGCCTTGGTCGCAGCGGTCTGCGATCTTACGCCGGCCTTTGCTTCGCGGCGTCGTGGCGCTGGCGGAGGCCCTGATCATCGGGATCCGTGCCCTCAACTTCTCCGCCGCGCAGGCCACCGATGGCGAGGAGGAACCGTTGAGCGCCAAGGAGATGGCCGTGTCCCTTGGGCTGGCCATTGCTATGACCGTGGGCTTGTTTGTGGTGTTGCCCGCTTTCTTGATCCGGTTCATCCAGGACGTGATCAGCCATAACCTGGTGCTTAATTTGGTGGAGGGCCTGATCAAGGTCAGCCTGTTTGCCCTCTACATCCTGGCCATCGGGCAAATGCCGGACATTAAGCGGGTTTTTCAATATCACGGGGCGGAGCACAAGGCCATCAACTGTTATGAGGCGGGGCTGCCGCTGACGGTGGACAACGTGGCCCGGCAGAGCATCGTGCACACCCGCTGCGGGACCAATTTCATCCTGATCGTGCTGCTTATGAGCGTGTTCCTCTTCTCATTCTTTGGCCGGCCGCCGTTTGTGGAGCGGGTGTTGATCCACCTGCTGCTGCTGCCGGTTGTGGCCGGTTTGTCCTATGAGATCATCCGCCACGCCGCTAAGGACAATGCTTGGGCTCTCGTGCGCTGGATCGCGACGCCGGGCCTCTGGATGCAGCGGTTGACCACCCGACCGCCTGAGCGCGAGCAGCTTGAGGTAGCCATTGCCGCGTTGGAGCGGGTGCTGGTACGGGACGGGGCGCCGATGGCGGATGTGAGCGCGGAGGCGGCATATGTTCGATAAACTGGCGGAGCTGGAGCAGCGGTACCTTGAGCTGGAGCAGCGCCTAGGCGATCCGGAGGTGCTGCACGATCCGGTGCAGCTGCAGAAGGTCGCAAAAGCCCACGCGGACCTGCAGGAAATCGTCTCCTGCTACCGCGAGTATAACCGGGTTCAGGCGGAGATGCAGGCCACTCGCGCCATGCTGGAGGAGAAGCTCGAGCCCGAGCTGCGGGAGATGGCCAAAGAAGAACTGGCCCGCCTGGAGCAACGGGAGGACGAGCTCAAGCAACAACTGCGGCGGCTCCTGTTGCCCAAGGACCCCAACGACGAAAAGAACATCATCATGGAGATCCGCGCCGGCGCCGGCGGCGAGGAGGCGGCGCTGTTCGCGGCCGATCTGTTCCGTATGTACTCGCGCTACGCCGAAAACCGCGGCTGGCGGGTGGAGATGATGAGCGCAAACCCGACCGAGCTCGGCGGATTCAAGGAAGTCGTCTTCATGATACACGGCAAAAATGCCTACAGCCGGCTCAAGTACGAAAGCGGCGTGCACCGCGTGCAGCGGGTGCCGACGACCGAGGCCAGCGGGCGGATTCATACCTCGACCGCGACGGTCGCGGTCCTCCCCGAAGCCGAAGAGGTGGACGTGGAGGTCCGGCCTGAGGACTTGCGCATCGATGTGTTCAGGTCCGGTGGCCACGGAGGTCAGAGCGTCAACACCACCGACTCGGCCATCCGCATTACCCACCTGCCCACGGGTTTGGTGGTCACCTGCCAGGACGAGCGGTCACAGCTGCAAAATAAGGAAAAGGCGCTCCGCGTGCTCCGGGCGCGCCTTTTGGACATGAAGCGCCGCGAACAAGAGGAGCAGATGGCGCAAGCGCGACGGTCCCAAGTCGGCACCGGTGAACGCAGCGAGCGCATTCGTACCTACAATTTTCCCCAGGGGCGCATGACCGACCATCGTATCGGGCTAACCCTCTACCGGCTGGACGCGGTGCTCGAGGGAGACTTGGACGAGATCATCGACGCTCTCATCCTGGCGGACCAAACGGAGCAGCTGCAGCGCCAGGAGGCGGAGGTGTGAGCGCACCCCGGGTTTTGATGGAGTACCTGCGCCTCGCGGCCGACTACTTGGGCCGGTGCGGCAGCCCGTCGGCTCGCCTCGACGCCGAATTGCTGTTGGGGCATGTGCTGGGCATGGACCGCGTGGCGCTGTACGTCAACCACGACCGGCCGCTGGAACCAGCCGAGGTCGACGCGTACCGGCGCGTCCTGCGCGAGCGGTGCCGCGGCACCCCCATTGCCTACATCACGGGCAAAAAGGAGTTTATGCGGGTGACCCTCAAGGTCACCCCAGAGGTGCTCATTCCCCGCCCGGAAACCGAGCTGCTGGTGGAAGCGGTGGTCCACCACCTCCAGGCCCGACCACACCGTGAAGGCGCAAACGCAGTTTCGGGAGCAGCCGGGAGCGAGGCAGGCGCCGATGTGTCGCTACTGTTGGCGGATGTAGGCACGGGTTCGGGTGCCATCGCCATCGGGCTCGCCCTCGCCCTGCCCGGCGCCCGGGTGCTGGCGACCGACGTGTCGCCCGGTGCCCTGGCGGTGGCCAGGGACAATGTGACGGCGCAAAGGCTTGACGGGCGCGTCATGCTCATGCAGGGCGACCTCCTCGCCCCGGTGGCGGAAGCCCTGAAGGCAGGGAAAATCGAGTTTTTGGATGCCATCGTCTCCAACCCTCCGTACATCTCGGCGCGAACGTGGGACAGCCTTCCTCGATCGGTGCGGGACTACGAGCCGCGCCTCGCGCTGGACGGCGGTCCAGATGGGCTCGACGTGTACCGTAGGCTTATCCCGCAGGCGGCACCGCTCCTGCGGCCAGGTGGCCTGTTGGCCCTCGAGATCGGCCATGACCAGGAGCCGGCGCTGCGGGAGTTGTTGGCCCGGGACGGTCGCTGGGGCGACGTGCAGGTGCAGAAAGACTACGCCGGCCATCCTCGCGTCGTACTCGCGACGCGCCGCGCTGGAGAGGGGCAGCCAAGGCATGGAAACGCGTCTGGTCACCGTTGATCCCCACCATCCGGACGAACAAGCTATCGCTGAAGCGGCAGCGGTCATCCGCAGCGGGGGACTCGTCGCATTTCCGACCGAGACGGTATACGGTTTAGGCGCCGATGCATTGAACCCGTCCGCGGTGCAGGGTATCTTCCGCGCGAAGGGTCGCCCCGGCGACAACCCCCTTATCGTCCACCTGGCGGACCCCGGGGAGCTGCCGGCGGTGG
>LZRQ01000172.1 GCA_002159155.1 Firmicutes bacterium ZCTH02-B6 | reverse complement strand
CGGCGGCCGAAATACTCCGATGCCGCCTCGCTCGCGCTGGCACAGCGCTTGGAGGTTCCTCGGGTCTGGATGGGCGGGAACAACCAGAACTCCTGGGGTTCGCCCGCAGCGTCCAGCACGACCGTGGGCTCGAAGCGCCCCTGGGCGTTGGCCGCCGCCAAGTCCCCGAGCGCTGCCGCCACCCGTTCGACATCTTTCTCCGCCAAGTCCCCGTGGGCTGCCTCCGGGTCGAGTCCGGCCCGCAACAGGATCTCCCGGGCCGCGAAAGGACCGAAGCCGTCAAACAGGTCCGTAATGGTGCGGACCACCTTTTGCGCGGCCGGCTGCAATGCCAAGAGCCGGCGCGTCTCGTCGGGCGAGATGCGCCGGGGATCCCGCTTGTCTGGCCCCGGTGGAGGCTCGTAGGTTTCGCCGGGCATGAGGACCCGGCGCGGACTCGGCCCCGCTCCGGTACGGTGGAGAGCGTCGAGGATGCGACCAGAGGACTCCTCGACCAGGACCACGTTGCTGTGGCGACCGGTCAGCTCGGCGATGAGGACGAACCGCACCCGGCGGCCAGACGCCTCCACCGACTCGCACGTGAAGTGCAGTATCCGGTCGAGGCCGACCTGCGCGACGTGCAGGATGCGGGCCGGCTCCAGGTGCTTGCGCAGCAGCATGCAGAAAGCGGGCGGGTGAGGAGGATTGGGCGGTGCGGTTTCAACCAAATGCGCCCGGGCAAAGTTCGGCTCGGTGCTGATGAGCAGCCTGTGCGTCCCGCCCGGCCTGTAACACTGCAGCACGAGAGTGCGGGCATCGGGTTGGTGGATTTTCTGGATGCGCGCCTCCGCGAGCTGCTGGTCCAGCTCGTGGGCGAGCGCTGCCACAAAGAGGCCGTCAAAGGGCATGGGTAGTCCTCCGGTGGGCCGGGTTTCGGCCGGTTGGGTCTGGATCCGGGCTCACGGTTGAGACCCGTGGACCATTCTACCACAGGCGGCTGCGGCGTTGGCAAAGGGCTGGAGGGACGAGCCTGAGCAGGAGGCCGATAGGAGGCGGCGAAAGTTCGAACCGAGGGGGGCCTCCGAGATGCGTGTGATCGCCATGCTGCTGGCCGGCGCGCTGCTGTTTGTCGCCTCGGCCGTCGACCCGGCGTTGGGCCAGGTAAACAGCGCCAGGATCCGTGTGGAAACGGCGCTGCGGTACATGGCGCTAGGATGGATGCGGGAAGGCCGCGAACACTTGCAGCAGGCCGTGCGGCTCGCGCCGGGGTGGACGGAGGCCCGGGTGCTGCTCGCATTGAGCTACCATGCGGACGGCCTATGGGATCAGGCCTTGACCCACTACCAGGCGGCCGTTGAACTCGACCCCGGGTTGGCTGCGTTGCACGTGCTCATGGGCGACATTTACCTCGCTCAAGGAAGGCTCGATGAGGCCGAGGCTGAGTACAAGGTCGCTCTTGAGACCGGGGACGGCGCGGGCCGAGCCTACTACGGCCTGGGCCTTGTGCGCCAGTCCCGGGGCGAGACGGGAGCAGAGGAACTTTACACGGCGGCCGTCGCCCACGCTCCTGACCTCATCGATGCCCGTCTGCGCTTGGCCCGGCTGCTGAGGGCCAAGGGGGAGCCCGAGGCGGCGCTGGAACATCTTCTTCACGCTCAAAAGCTCAATAGCCGCCTGCCGGAGGTGCGGCTCGAGCTCGGGCTCACCTACGAGCAGCTCGGACGCGTCACGGAGGCCCAGCACGAGTACCGTACGGTCCTCCGGCTAGATCCGGGCAACGACGAGGCCCGGCTGCGGCTGGGGACCTTAGAGGCTGTACAAGGCGGAACATGATCCCCTCGCGGAACCAATAAGGATGGAGTGGCACCTGGCGAGCACCCGTGTACCCGCAAGGGGGGCCTGCTAGTGGCAGAACCCGCGTGGCACCAACTCTCGGTAGCGGAAACGTTGGAGCGCTTGGCCACCCATCCTGAGACCGGCCTGCCTGAGGAGGAGGCCCGCCGTCGGCTCGTTCGCCACGGGCCCAACCGTCTACCCGAGCAAGAGGGCCCATCCCCGCTGGCCCTGTTCATCAAGCAGTTCACCGATCTCATGGTACTGGTGCTCGTCGCCGCGGCGCTGGTGTCCGCCTTGCTCGGCGAGGTGCTGGACGCGGCAGCCATCTTCGTCATCGTCCTTCTCAACGGCGTGCTCGGTTTCGTGCAGGAGTACCGTGCCGAACAGTCGCTGGCCGCCCTAAAACGACTTGCCGCGCCCACGGCCCGGGTCGTCCGGGACGGGTTGGAGCGGATCATGCCCGCTGCGGACCTGGTACCCGGCGACGTAGTGCTGCTCGAGGACGGCGACCGCGTCCCCGCGGACGGCCGGCTTGTCGAAGCACGTTCCCTGGCGGTGGACGAATCGCTGCTGACCGGGGAGTCCGCGCCGGTCATAAAGGACGCAGGTGCACGACTGGCCGCCCAAACACCGTTGGCGGACCGGACCAACATGGTGTTTATGGGCACGTCCGTGGCGCGCGGCCGCGGCGTGTGCGTCGTAACCGGGACAGGCATGCAGACGCAGATCGGTCAGATCGCGGAAATGATCCAGGAGGCCGAGCCGCAGGACACCCCCCTCCAGCAGCGCTTGGAGCAGTTGGGCAAGGTGCTGGTGCTGGCATCATTGGCAGTGGTGGCCGTCGTGTTCGCGGCCGGTGTGCTGCGCGGCTTTCCCGTATACCGCATGTTTCTCACCGCGGTCAGCCTCGCGGTCGCCGCGATCCCGGAAGGCCTGCCTGCCGTCGTAACAATTGCCCTGGCGCTGGGCGTGCAGCGCATGCTGCGCCGGCGGGCCATCATCCGCCGGCTTCCTGCTGTGGAAACCCTTGGATGTGCCACGGTCGTCTGCTCTGATAAGACGGGCACCCTGACGCGCAACGAGATGACGGTTACACGCCTGTGGCTGGGCGGGCGCGAAATCGAGGTGACGGGCACCGGCTACGTACCGGAGGGCGAGTTCCTGGCCGGCGGCACTCCCCTCGACCCCGGCAGCAACGTGGACCTCCGCCTTGCCCTGCGCATCGCCGCGACGTGCAACCACGCGCGGCTTCAGCGCGCCCCTCAAGGACACGGATGGCAGGCGCTGGGAGACCCGACTGAGGCCGCCTTGGTGGTGGCGGCAGCCAAGGCGGGCATCGCGCCCGCCCGGGCCATCGTCGGCGAAATACCGTTTGACGGGGAAAGAAAGCGCATGAGCGTGTTGCTGGCGCAGGGCGGGAAGTTGGTGCTCATGACGAAAGGCGCCCCGGACGTCCTCTTGCCCCGTTGTGACCGCTGGCGGCGAGACGGCCGGGTTGAGCCCCTGCGGGTCGAGGATCGGCGCCGGATTCTTGCGGCGGTGGAGGCGATGGCTAGGCAGGCGCTGCGGGTGCTGGCGGTAGCCTACGCTGAGCGGCCCGCGGGCCCAGTACCGAGGCAGCTCGACGACAACTGGGAGCAGCAGCTGGTGTTTGTTGGGCTGCTCGGCATGATCGACCCGCCCCGGCCCGAAGTGCGCGCAGCGCTGAAGAAGGCGCGTGATGCGGGCATCCGCACTGTTGTTATTACCGGTGACCACCGGGACACGGCCTTGGCCATCGCCCGGGATCTCGGCATCGTCCGGGACGCGTCGGAGGTCGCCACGGGCGCCGACTTGGACCGCTGGTCGGCGGCTGCGCTGGAGGACGCGGTGCGGCGGGTGCAGGTGTTTGCCCGTGTTGCGCCTGAGCACAAGCTCCGCATCGTGCGGACCTTGCGGCAGCAGGGCGAAGTGGTGGCCATGACCGGGGACGGGGTCAACGACGCACCCGCCCTCAAAGAGGCGGACATCGGCGTTGCCATGGGGGTGACGGGTACCGATGTCACAAGGGATGCGGCGGACATGGTCCTAGCGGACGACAATTACGCCACCATTGTGGCGGCCATTGAGGAAGGACGCGGCATCTATGACAACATCCGCCGGTTTGTGCGCTACTTGCTCGGGTGCAATATCGGCGAAGTGATCACCATGTTTGCCGCGGCTTTGGCCGCCTTGCCGTTGCCGCTGTCCCCACTCATGATCCTTTGGGTCAATCTGGTGACGGACGGGCTGCCGGCGATCGCGTTGGGGATGACAAAGCCTGATGAGGACATCATGCGCCGTCCTCCTCGCTCGCCAAAGGAGGGGGTGTTCAGTCGCGGGCTGCACTGGAAAATCCTTGGGCGGGGCCTCTTGATCGCGGCATGCACGTTGGCCGTTTTTGTCATCGGCTTGCGCGGACCTGGAGGCGAGTCGCATGCTCGCACGTTGGCCTTTACCGTGCTCGTGCTGGCCCAACTCGTCTACGCCTTTCAATGTCAATCGGAGCACCATAGCGTATTTGAAGTCGGGTTTACGCGAAACCCTCCCCTCGTGGCGGCCGTGGCTACGTCGCTGGCCATGCATGTGGCGGTACTGTACGTTCCGCTTTTGCAGCGGGTGTTCGGTTTGGTTCCGCTGGATCCGGGCGACTGGCTGTTGGTGTTCGGGTTTTCCGCCTGGTATCTGGGGGCGGAGGCGCTGTTGCGGGCCGCAGGACGAGCGTTCCGTTCGGTAGCCGGGTTCCGCGCGTAGTTTACAAGCTCGCTGGGATTGCGTTACAATGGGTGCAAATGCGCCCAGGAGGTTTGTGCGGGCTTTGCTGCGCAGCATGACGGGTTACGGCCGGGCCGTGGCCAGCGTGGGGGACCGGACGGCCACGGTGGAGGTGCGCTCCGTCAACCACCGGTACCTGGATCTAGTGGTGCGGTTGCCGCGCAGCTTAGGCGGGCTCGAGGAGCGGGTGCGCAGCACGGTCCAGCAGCGGTTTGAGCGCGGGCGGATCGAAATCGCGGTTACTGTTGAGGAACACGGTGCCGCGGACCGAAGGGTGGAGATCGATCGCGGGCTGTTGCTGGCCCTGCGGGCGGCCCTGGAGGAAGCTAGGGCGGCTCTGGGCACGGCGGAACCCGTTACCCTGTCCCACGTGCTGAGCGTCCCGGAGGTGCTGCGGGTGGAAGAGCCGGCGCCCGACCTGGACGCCTGGTGGGGCGTGGTCAGCCAGGCCCTTGGCCAGGCGCTGGAGAGCGTCGTGGCCATGCGGGCGCGCGAGGGACAAGCCCTCGCGGCGGACATTCTCCACCGCCTCGGCCGGCTGGAAGAGCTTGCACAGCAAGTCCGCGAGCGGGCTCCGGCCGTAGTCCAAGAAGCGGCGGCCCGCCTTTCCCAGCGCCTGGCGGAGCTGCTCCCGCAGGGCGTCGACCCCCAGCGGCTCGCGCAGGAAGTCGCCATCATGGCGGATCGGTGCGATATCAGTGAGGAGCTGGCCCGCATCGGCAGCCACCTCCGGCAGCTCAGAGACTTGGCCGCGGACGCGGCCCCGGCCGGCCGGAAGATGGACTTCCTGCTGCAAGAACTCAATCGCGAATGGAACACCATCGGCTCCAAGGCCGCCGACGCCCGGATCTCCCAATGGGTGGTGGAGGCCAAGGCCGAGCTGGAAAAGATCCGGGAACAGGTGCAGAATATCGAGTAGCAGGAGGTGCGGGGGGTGGCTCTGCCCAAGTTGACCCCGGAGGAGAAGCGGAAGGCCTTAGCTAAGGCGCAAGAGATGCGCAGCCGGCGGGCGCAGCTACGACAGGATCTAAAGCGGGGCGCCATCAGCCTGCGGGATGTGCTGACCAGGGAAGACGATGAGGCCGTCCAGAAGATGCGCGTCGCCTACCTGCTGCAGTCGCTGCCGCACGTCGGCAAGGTGACGACGGCCCGCGTGATGCAGGAGATCGGCATCGACGCCAACCGCCGGGTCCAGGGTCTCGGCAGCCGCCAGCGCGAGGCGCTGTTGGAGCGATTCGGATAAAGCAAATGGGTGCATGCCGCTGAGACCGGGTAGGGGAGAGTTCCGTGGACACCAGGCTGATCAACATCGGATTTGGCAACGTGGTCGCCGCCCATCGCATCGTCGCCATCGTCAGCCCTGAATCTGCGCCCATTAAGCGCCTCGTCCAGGAGGCTCGGGACAGGGGGACGCTGATCGACGCCACCTACGGGCGCAGGACGCGGGCGGTGATCATTACGGATACGGCCCATGTGATCTTGTCTGCCGTCCAGCCGGAGACCGTGGCGCAGCGGCTCAACCAGCGGGACAGGTTTGAGGGCGCAGCGGCGGGAGTGTCGTGAACACGGAAACTATGGCAATGAGTGCCAACCGGCGACGCGGGTTTCTGGTTGTACTCAGCGGCCCGTCGGGGGTCGGGAAAAACACGTTGCTCAACGCGGTGCTGCCCCGGGTAGAGGGTTTGCAGTACTCCGTCTCCGCTACGACGCGGCCGCCCCGTCCCGGTGAAGTGCACGGGCGCGATTACTTTTTCTTGAGCGACGAAGAGTTTGATCTTTGGGTGCAACGCGGAGAGTTTCTCGAATGGGCTGAGTTCGTGGGCCGGCGCTACGGCACCCCTAGGCGGTTCATCGAGGAATGCCTCGACAGGGGACTGACGGTTATCCTGGATATTGACATCCAGGGGGCTGCCCAAATCCGCGCAGCCATGCCGGAGGCGGTCCTCGTTTTCCTGCTCCCGCCGAGTCTTGAGGAACTCCGGCGGCGCATCTATGGCCGGGGCAAAGATTCCGAATCCGCCATCGCCGAGCGGCTGTCAGCGGCGCAACACGAGCTCGCGGCTGTGAACGACTATGACTATGTGATCGTTAACGACGACCTGCAGCGCGCCTGCGATCAGCTGCGGGCTATTATCCTCGCGGAGCGGTGCAAAGTAAGTCGCAGCGATTACCCGGCGCTGGTTGCCAGCCTGCGGGAGGGGGGGAACGTCACGTGATCATGAACCAGCCGTCGATCGATCTCCTGCGTGAGAAGGTGGACAGCCGTTATGCGCTGGTCGTGGCGGCCGCCAAGCGAGCCCGGCAGCTGCTGGAGGGAACGCCGCGGCTCGTCCAGGTTCCTTCTGACAAGCCGGTGACCATCGCGTTGTGGGAGATCGGGGAGGACAACCTGGAGATTGAACGTACAAAAGCCGGCATCAAGTGACCCCGCCGGCCCCATTGCGGAGGTCATTGTCGACGTCCCGGTTCCCGGTGTGGACCGGGTTTTTCACTATCTCGTACCGGAAACGCTGGCTGGCCGGGTGCGTGTCGGCCAGCGGGTACTGGTGCCCTTCGGCGGGCGGCGGGTCGAGGGATACGTGGTAGGCTTCGCCGCCGAAACCAACGTCAGCCGCCTGAAGCCGCTCTTAGCCATCCGCAGCGACGACCCATTCTTTGACGCCGACGGCCTGGCCTTGGCTGAATGGCTGTGCCAGCGTTATCTGTGCCTGCGAGCCGAAGCCCTGCGGTGCTTGGCGCCTCCGGGTGCCTCAGGGCCGGCGCCGGTGCGCGCACGCGTGGTGCCCGGCTGGAGGTTAGCCGCCGATGTGGACAGCGCGCGGGCGGCCATGGAGGAACTGCTGGCGCGCGCTCCCAAGCCGGCCGCCGTCCTTTCCGCATTGCTCCAGGCGGCGACCGGGGGTGATCTGAGCC
>LZRQ01000171.1 GCA_002159155.1 Firmicutes bacterium ZCTH02-B6 | reverse complement strand
GGTCGTCGAGCCGTTCTGTGCGGCGGGCATGGGGGCGGACGAATTGGGGAAAGCGTTCGGCGAAGACGCGCCGGCGACAGGCGCGGTTTGTGCATCGAAACCGGCGAACGGAGAGGTGGATGTTGACTGTTCGACCGTCGGCGGGCAGGTCCATGAGGAAACGGGTGTAATGGCTATGCTTCCGCCGCGAGACTCGACCACACAGGGGGCACTGGGCGCCCGACCGGGCGCTCCTGACGGTGAGGGTGATGTCGCACGGCGAAGACTCTTGCTTCTGGATGTTCAGTCCCAAGCGTCGGAGGAGTTTCCACACAGCCGCGCAACCCCATGGCAACTAACTGCGAAGGGGTTCGCGGCTTTCCAGGAAATCCCTCCAGGTCATCACCTACTTGCACCAAAATTGCGGGAGACCCCATTTTATCCCGGCGACGACACAGGTGAAGGAACCGTTTTATAACGCCGAATATACAAAACGTACCGCTATGGCGGATGGCCTTCACGGCTGCGCGTCGAAACCTGGGATACGATAGGCTGTGGCGCCGGCCGCGACCTATCCCCCCGCAGCCGGTGACAGCCGAGACGGTAAACGCGTTCATCAGGAGGCGGGGAAGCATGCCGACGCTAGTTTCCGAAAAGACGGGATTGCGGCTGGTGGAACTGGTGCGACGGCATGGAAGCCACCCGTTTATTTTGATGCTGTCGGCGCACGAAGGAGGAGCGTTCGGCGCCGAGGAGCGGCTGGGCGTGATCAACTTCCTGATGAGGTTGTCCGACACGGGGCAGCTGCTTTACGCCATGGAGGAGACGCTGAACGGCGTCGCCAGCCCGTCCCTCGGGGACACGCCGTGGCAGAATGGGGCGGCTGTCTCGGCCCGACAGGGGACGTTGTCCGCGAGCCTCTGGGCCGGGTCCAGGCTGGGCGAGGTCGATGCGACCGGCTCGCCGACATCCCGTGGTGCGCCGGCTTCCGGACCCGGCCGCGAGGCGAGAGCCGCGCCGGCATCAGGCACCCCGTTGATGGAGGATATCAGCGGCCCGCAGGTCAACTGGCGCAAGCTGTCCGATCCCATCAAGAAGGCCGTCCAGTACATCGAAGAAAACTTTTCGGGTCAGATTTCCCTCCAGCAAGTCGCGAACGTTGTTCACTTGAACCCCAGTTACTTCAGCGTCCTCTTCAAACAGGAAACCGGCATCACGTTCAGCGAGTTTGTCACCCGCAAGCGGTTGGCTCTCGCCAAACAGTTGCTCCTCAGCACGTCGCTGTCCATCGAAGAAGTGGCCCGCATGGCGGGGTATGGCACCGCGAAGTACTTTGCCGAGCTGTTTCGCAGCCGGGTGGGCATGACCCCAGGGCAGTATCGGGCGCGCGGCATGCGGCATGTATTATCCAAAAATCACGGGATGTTACCCAATGACAGTAACCTTGAGGCATATTGTCTGATGGCTATACTGTTAGCTGACGGAGTGGGCGGAGTCGGCGGAAATGGAGCACAAAATTTACGGGCGGGAGGTTTGGAGATGCTAAAGAGAGCGTATTTGCTGCTCTTGGCAGCAGCCATGGTGTTTCCCGTCGGTCTGGCCGGCGTGGCGCAGCCCGTCCTCGCGCAGGTCGGCACGGTGAAGTTCATGCACCTGTGGCCGTCCGGCGAGGCGCGTCAGCACAACATCATCGTCAACGAGATCATCGCGGACTTCATGTCGGAGCATCCCGACGCTTTTGTCGAAGTCGAAGCGCTGCCCAACGAGCAGTACAAGGACAAGATTACGGTGTTGGCCGCATCCAACCAGCTGCCCGACGTCGGTTTCACCTGGGCGGCCGGGTACATGACCCCCTTTGTGCAGGCGGGCCAGTTCGCTCCGTTGGATGAACTGTTGGATCAAGACGGTCTGCGGGAGCAGTTTGTGAGCGGCACCCTGCAGGCCTTCGCCATCGATGGCGTGACGTACGGGCTACCTCTGGAGCTCAACGTGGCGCCCATCTTCTACAACAAGCGCATCTTTGCCCGCTACGGTCTTGACGTGCCGCGCACGTGGGATGAGTTCCTGCATGTGGTTGAAGTGCTGCGGGACAACGGCGTAACGCCCATCGCCTTGGGCAACGGCGAACGGTGGACCGGGTCTTTGTGGTACATGTACCTGGCCGACCGCATTGCCGGGCCGGATGTGGTCAACGACGCCATCAACGGCCGTATTCCCTTCACGCACCCCGGGCTGATCCGGGCGGCGGAGGAAGTGCAGCGGCTGGTGCGGATGGACGCCTTCAGTCTTGGCTACAACGCCCTGTCCAACGCTGAGGCCAAGGCCGAGTTCCTGACCGAGCAGGCGGCCATGTGGCTCATCGGCTCGTGGGAGCTGCCGCAGTTCACCACCGATGAAACCGTGTCCAAGGAGTTCCGGGACAGCATCGGGTTCTTCCGCTTCCCGGTGGTGGCGGGCGGCGCCGGGCCGGATACCGGCTGGGTAGGCGGTCCGGGCGTGGCGCTGTTTATCAACGCCAACTCGACGGTCAAGGACAAGGCGGAGGCGTTCGCCAAGTACTTTGTCCAGCAGTGGGGCCAGCGGGCCGTGGCGGAAGCCGGTGTCATCCCTGGCACCATCGTGGACACGTCTAAGGTGCAGCTGCCGCAGATGTACCTGGACGTGCTGGATGAGCTGGCCGCGGCGACCAGCATCACGCTGTACGCCGACGTGCAGCTGACTCCGGCGGCGGCGCAGGTGCACCTCAACCAGATCCAGGCGCTGTTTGGCCTGCAGGTGACGCCGGAGCAGTTTGCTCAGGCACACGACGAGGCCATCCGGGGCGGCCGGTAACGACAAATGGGGGAAGGCGACGAGCGAAAGGCGTTGCCTTCCCCTGTTCTTTTCCGTCGCATGGTCTCTGGTCTTGGCCGTGGGATCCTCGTTTCTTGTCCCTCGGGTCCGGGAAGGGGCACGGGCGTCGCCGCCTGCGGGGCGGTGTGGGTGCCCCGCGGTCGTCCGGGCCTTGGAAAGGGCTGAACCGCTTTGAATAAGGTGTTTTCCAACCCGTGGGTCATCCCGCTTTACATCTCGCCCGCGCTGGTGCTGGTCCTCGGCTTGATTTACATCCCCATCGCCTTTACCGGCTACTACGGCCTCATGGAATGGGACGGCATCGGCCAGATGCGTTTCGTCGGCTTGGAAAATTACCGCAACCTGCTGGGGGACAGCATCTTTTGGCGGGCCGCGAAAAACTCGGTGCTGCTCGCGGTTTTCTCAACCCTCGCGCTGGGCGGGTATCTGGCGACGGCGCTGGTGCTGACGGAGCGGATCAAAGGAGCGGACTTTTTCCGGAAAGTGTACGTGCTGCCGCTTTTGCTATCCACGGTGGCCATTGCGCAGTTGTGGTCACGGGTGTATCACCCTCGGTTAGGAATCCTGAACACGTTCCTCTTGGCTACCGGGATTGTGGACCGGCCGCCCTTGTGGCTGGCCGACCCCAACCTGGTCGTGTACTCGATTTTCGTCCCGATCTTGTGGCAGTACGCCGGGTTCTACATCCTCATCTACTTCGCCGCCCTGAAGGGTGTGCCCAACGAGCTCATGGAGGCGGCCCGCATCGACGGAGCGTCGCCGTGGCAGATCGCACTGTTCGTCAAGGTGCCGTTGATTATGAACGTCATCAAGGCCACCGTTGTGCTGGCCGTGGTGGGATCGCTCAAGTATTTCGACCTCATCTATGTCATGACCGGCGGCGGGCCCAACCAAGCCAGTGAGGTGCTGGCGTCTTACATGTACCGCAAAGCGTTCCGGGAGTTTAACTTCGGCTACGGCAGCGCGATCGGCTTCGCTCTGCTGCTGATGGCACTGGCGGCGACGTTTGTTATCCGGCGCTTGACGCGGGCGGGAGCCGACGCCGAGACGTGACACGCCGGGCGGCGGGCGTGCCGCGCGGTGGTGGGTTTGAGGTGAGAAGGGTGAGCACGACGAAAGCAGCGCTGTCGTCTCCGATCAAAGGCACGGGCGCTACTGCCACTGGCGTGGGGCGCATGCGGCCCGCCGCGGCCGGGACGCTCAAGCGGGTCGTGCGGGGGCTGATGTACGCGTTTTTGAGCGTGGTCGCAGTGTTTCAACTGTACCCGCTGGTGTGGCTCTTCCTGTTTTCGCTCAAGGACAACACGGAGATCTTCGGCAAGTCGCCGTTTGCGCTGCCGGCGCCGCCCAAGTGGGAAAATTACGTGGCCGCGTGGACGACCGGCAAGGTGAGCCAGTACTTTTGGAACAGTGTCCTCGTCACGGGCGCCGCGGTGGTCCTCACGGTCATCATCGGGAGCATGGCGACCTTTGCCTTGACCCGTATGCGCTGGCGGATGAGCAACTGGGTGCTGGGGCTCATCATGCTCGGCCTCATGATCCCGGTGCACTCGACGCTCATCCCGCTGTTTCGCATGTACATGGCCCTCGGGCTCATCGACCACCCGCTGTCGCTTATCATCACGTACACGGCGTTCAACTTGCCCGTCACCGTGATGATCTGCCTCGGTTTTTACCAGTCGCTGCCGAGGGAGCTCGAGGAAGCCGCCGTCATGGACGGCGCGTCCATTCATCAGATCTACCTGCGGGTGACGTTGCCGACGACGACGCCGGTGTTGGCCACCACGGCCATCATCAACGCCATCTACAACTGGAACGAGTTCGTGTTTGTCAACACCTTCATCAGCTCCGACAAGTACAAGACGTTGACCGTCGGCATCCAAAACTTTGTGGGCCAGTACACCACCAACTGGGGCGCCATCGGGGCGACGTTGATGTTGAGCTTCCTCCCGCTTTTTGTCGCGTACCTTCTTTTGAGCGATCGGATCATCGAAGGGATGACAGCCGGGGCCATCAAGGGGTAAAGCCTGGGGCCATCAAGGGCTAAAGGGTGGATTGCCCCGGCCATCGGGCGGTCAGGCCGCGTGCGCCGGTCGGTAGGTGCGCGGGGGTTGCATGGCGCCCGCGCGGCGACCGGGACGGCAGCAGGCAAGGGACACCAGCGACGAAAGGGTGACGTTTTCGTGGCAATCGACGGGGGGGCGGCGCCGCAGCGCAGGGTGCCCGCCAACATGTTCTTCAACGCGCACCACTCGCCCATTGGGGCGTTTGCCAGTTTCACGCTGGGGTTTCCGGGGCCGGGCGGGGGGCTCGACTTAGAGCTCGGTCAGCCGCCGCGCAAAAACGTCTACATCGGCGCCGAATCGGTGGATGATTCAGGGGTGTTTCTGGCGCTGCCGTTTTTTGAGCTGTCGGAGCTCGACGAAAGCGCACGGTTTGACGTGGAAAGGACGGGGCGCCTGGCGGAGCGGCCGGCCCGGATCGTGGCCGTGGCGCGCGAGCGGATCCTGCGGGAGTTTCGCTTGACCACCGATACTTGGCGCACCGACGACTTTGCTTTCACCATCTACTCCCCCGTGCGGCCGGTGCCCGATCCGGACAAGGCCACCGACGAGGAGCTCATGGACGTGTTGGTGCCGGCGGTGCTGGCCGAGCTGGTGGTGGACAACCGGCGGGGGTGCCGTCCACGGCGGGCGTTTTTCGGCTACGAGGGCAACGACCCTTACAGCTCCATGCGCGTCTGGGAAGACGAAGCGCGGGGCATCGTCGGCATCGGGCAGGGGCGTGTGACGGCCATCGCTTCAAACCATCCAGGCGCCAAGGGGGCCGTGCGGTTTAACATCGAAACCGTCATCGCGTCGCCGCAGCGGGAGAACAACAACTTCGGTCTCGGTTCCGTGGCAGGACTGGTCGTGGACGTGCCGCCGGGCGAGGTGCGCTCTATCCGCTTTGCCGTGTGCTTTTACCGGGGCGGCGTGGTGACGGCCGGTCTGGATGCCACCTACCTCTACACCCGCTGGTTTGACAGAATCGAGGCGGTGGCCGCCTATGCCCTTGAGCGCTTTGACGCGCTCAAGGCGGCGTGCGAGGAAGGCAACGGCCTACTGGACCAGGCTGATCATTTGTCCCCCGAGCAGCGGTTTATGCTCACCCACGCCATCCGCAGCTACTACGGAGCGACACAGCTCTTGGACGTGGGCGGGCGGCCCTTCTGGGTCGTCAACGAAGGCGAGTACCGCATGATGAACACCCTGGATCTGACCATCGACCAGGCCTTTTTCGAGCTGCGGATGAACCCGTGGACCGTCCGCAACGTGCTGGACATGTACCTGGGGCGCTTCAGCTACAGCGACACCGTCCGGTTTCCCGGGGAGGACGTCGACTATCCCGGGGGCATCAGCTTCACCCATGACATGGGCATCGCCAACGTGGTGAAACCGCCCGGGCGGTCGTCGTACGAGCTCAGCGGGTTGCACGGCTGCTTTTCATACATGACCCAAGAGCAACTGGTCAACTGGGTGCTGACGGCGGTCCTGTACGTGGAGCAGTCGGGCGACCGGGACTGGTTGGCCCGGCGGTCTGATGTGCTGGTACAGTGTTTCGAGAGCATGTGCAACCGGGACCATCCGGACCCCGGGCAGCGCAACGGGCTGATGAAACTGGATTCGGCCCGGGTGGCGGGCGGGTCGGAGACGACCACCTACGACAGCCTGGATCCTTCCCTGGGGCAGGCGCGGGGGAACATCTACGTCGGCGGCAAACTTTGGGCGGCCTACGTGGCCCTGGAGAAGATTTTCGCGGACGCCGGGCGGCATGATCTCGCCCAGGCGGCCGCGGAGCAGGCCCGGCGGGCCGCGGCCACCATCGTGAGCTATGTGCAAGCCGACGGCACCATCCCGGCCATCGTCGGTCAGGGAGACGTTCCCGGCAGCCGGTCAAGAATCATCCCGGCCGTGGAGGGCCTCGCCTTCCCGTACTTTGCCGGTCGGCCCGACGCGGTGCAGCCGGACGGGCCGTATGGCCAGTACGTGCGAGCGCTTGCGCGCCACCTGGACGCGGTGCTCACCGAAGGCGTGTGCCTTTTCCCGGACGGGGGCTGGAAGATCTCGAGCACCAGCGACAACTCGTGGCTGAGCAAGATTTATTTGTGCCAGTTTGTGGCCCGCCACATTCTCGGCAGGCAGTGGGATGAGGCAGGGGCCCGGGCCGACGCCGCCCACGTGGCTTGGTTAACCCATCCCGAGCTTTCGGTTTGGAGCTGGAGCGACCAGATCCTGGCCGGGAAAATCACCGCCAGCAAGTACTACCCCCGGGGCGTTACCGCCGTGTTGTGGCTGGAGGAGAACCCGCGCACGGCGCGTCTCCTGACGGCAGGAAGGGCCGGGGCGGCCGCGGAACCGCTCTAAAACGCGGCGGAAAGCGGGGGAACGGCATGGCAGGAAGGGTGGAGAAAACCGAGTTCCTCGGTCAGGACGCGGTACGGGCGAGCAACGGCCAGTTGGCTTTCATTGTCGTCCCCGCCTGGGGGTCCAACCTGGTCTCCCTGGTGCATGAGCCGACGGGGACGGAGCTGTTGCGCGTGCCCGAGTCGGCCGAGGCATTTAGGCAGCGTCCGGCGCTCTATGGCACGCCGGTGCTGTTTCCGCCCAACCGCATCGCGGACGGGCGTTTCACGTACCGGGGGCGGGAGTACCGTTTTGACATCAACGAGCCGGCGCGGGGAAACCACATCCACGGCTTCGTGCACACGCGGCCGTGGGAGTTGGTGCGGGCC
>LZRQ01000170.1 GCA_002159155.1 Firmicutes bacterium ZCTH02-B6 | reverse complement strand
GCCACCGGCTCATGGTCATCATGCGTCCTTGGCGGCCGCTGCTGCCGGCGCTGGCCGTAGCCGTCAGCGTGGCGACGGCCACGGGCGCGGTGACGCTGTCCGAGACGATGGCTGCCTTCCAACGCGACCCAAGCCAGTTGAACGTTTTTCACGATCTTTCCGTGGGACTGGCGCCCGGACAGCCTGAGGCGACGGCCGTCGAGGTTGACGCGTTGCTCCGCGCGGACCCGGACATCGCGCATTTTCACCGGGAGGCGTGGTTGCGGGTGGATGTGCCGGCCGCGCGCGCGTCCATTCTCCTGCGGGGGCTGGATGGTGATTGGCAGGCCCTCCCCTGGCGGGTCGTCACGGGCCGGTTTCTCGCGGGAGCCGGTGAGATCGCCCTTGGCACCACTGCGGCAGAGCGGCTCGGGGCGGCGCCCGGCGATATGATCGAAGTGGTCTTTGGCCCGCGCCGCGCTGTGCTGCGCGTCAGCGGGATATATCTCGAACTGGCCAACGCCGGGCTCGCCGGTTCGGTCACCTGGGAAACGTTTGCCGGTTTGCAGCCGGGAGCGGCGCCTGGCGCCTGGCAGGTGCGGCTGGCGCAAGGTGCTGACCCGCAAGCAGTGCGCTCGCGGCTTTTGGCCGCTGGCGGAGGCCGTTTTTCGGTGGCCGGGGCCGGGTTTCAGCCGCCGGCGCCGGTTGTTGCGGCCGGACGCCTCGTGTCCGGCCTCGCCGCGCTGTTGGGCGGCTTAGCCGTCGTCGCGGTGGTGCATGGCGTTGCCGCCGCGGTACGCGAACAGCGGCGGGACATCGGGATCTTGAAAGCCGTCGGCATGACGCCGGGACAGCTCGTCGCCGCAGCCGGGACCGGCATGGCGGCCACCGGCGCCGCCGGCGCCGTCGCGGGGCTGGCGGCCGGGCTGTTGTTGAGCTGGGCAGGATTTTGGGCGGCGAGCGCGGTGGGCGGGATTGGAGGCCTTGTGCCGGTGTTTCCGTGGGGAAGGCTTTTGGCCGTCGCAGCTACCGCGCCTGCCGCCGCGGGTATCGCGGCCATCGTTCCGGCCGCAGCGGCCGCCTGGGTGCCGGCGGCACGGGTTGGAGGCGAGGAAAACTGACGAAACTGCTCTTGACCAGGCACGGGGAAACCGATTGGAACTTAGCCCGCCGCATTCAAGGATGGTCGGATACCCCACTCAACGAACGCGGGCGGCAGCAAGCGCGGCGGCTGGCCGCGCGGCTGGCCGGCGTGGATCTCGCCGCCATTTACACCAGCGATCTGGACAGGGCTCTTGAAACCGCGGCCATCGTGCGGGGGAGCCGGCCGCTGCCCCTGCGGGTGACGGAGACGCTGCGGGAAGTCCGCTACGGTTCTTTGGAGGGCTTGACCTGGCAGGAGCTCGTGGCTCAAGGGCGCGGGGAGTGGCTGCGCCGGTGGAACGCGGGCCAAGCCGAGCCGCCGCCGGGCGGCGAGGGGCTGGCAGACGCGTGGGCGAGGGCCGAGCGGTTTTTGAGCTGCATCCTCCTGCGGCATCCGGGGGAAACGGTGCTTGTGGTTACCCATGGGGGGTTGCTGCGCCTGTTGATCTGCCGCCTGCAAGGCTTGGGCTACGAGTGCTGGGGGACGGTGCGCACGGCCAACACCGGGCTGACGGAGATCGTTGTCGAGCCGGGGAAACCTGCGCAGGTGGTGAGGCTGAACGACACGGCGCATCTGGATTGACGACCCGCTCGCTCCTTGGCCACGACACACCCATTCTGGCTGGACATGACTTTTGCCGGTGATATTTCTCCCGCCCGGCACATAGCGTCCCAGTGGAGATCCGGCTTGGGGGGCGTGGCTGCGTGTACGTCCTGCGGGTTCGCTGGGCCTTGGCGGCGCTGGCCGTGCTGCTAGGCGGTGCGTTTTTCGGCGGCTGGGCGGCGGGTGTCCTGTGGCCGCAGGCCGTGCCGGTGAGTCTCGACCTTCCCGTATCCCGGGGCCTGGACATGCCGGTCTTTTACGTGCGCACCGACGAGCCGCTGGTAGCTCTGACGTTTGACATCAGCTGGGGCCGGCAGACGGCCGGGCCGGTGCTGGACATCCTCAAAGAAAAAGGCGTGCGGGCAACCTTCTTCTTGACGGGTTTCTGGGCCAAGAAGCAGCGGGACATCGCCCAGCGCATTGTGGCCGACGGGCACGAGATCGCCAGCCACGGCGACGACCACGTGAACTTGAGCAGGTACAGCGGCGATGCCATCGCGGACAACATCCTGACCGCGCACAGGGACTTGCTGGAGGCGACGGGGCAGGAGGCGCGGTTTTTCCGCCCGCCCAACGGGGACTACGACGACTTGGTGGTCGCCACCGCCAGGCAGCTGGGCTATGAGACCATCATCTGGTCGCTGGACACACTCGATTGGAAAAACCCCGGTGCCGACTACATGGTTCGCCGGGTGCTAGACAATGTTCACCCGGGCGACATCATTCTCATGCACGCCAGCGATTCTTCCAAGCAGATCCACTTGGCCTTGCCCCGGATCATCGACGGGCTCCTGGCGCAAGGGTACCGGCTGGTCACCCTTGGCGAGCTGATGCGCGCGGGAACCCCTGCGCGCGACGATCCGCGCGGACGCCCGCGGCGGTAGCGGCCAGGGGGCCATTTAGGCGGAATGGACGCTATGATCCTGCTGTTCAACGGAAACGGCGTAGGGCGGGGTCCCCAACAGAGCTTGTCGCTCCGCCGGCGTCAGGCCTTCGGAGGCCCGGCCGACCCGATAACGACGGAACACGATGAGAAGGGCTCGCAACAGTCGCCGCACGGCGGCCGTTCATCCTTTCCGCTATGGGTGCTGTTGATCGAACCTGTCGCTACTTAAATCCGAGAATAGCAGTGAGAAATCCTGCTCGGATCGACAAAACGGGACTTCCGTCCACATTTAGGTGGACAGGCGGTTAGGACTTGACTAGGTCTTCGGCCGCAACAGGCCGAGACTCCGGGCGAGCCGCGCGAAGTCCGCGTGCGGGGGACTGACAAAGGACAGGAGCCGGCCGTCAACCGGATGGGGAAACTCGAGGCGCCACGCATGGAGGGCCTGGCGGTCGAGGATGCCCGGCAGCGGCTCTCCGTACAGCGGATCGCCCAGGAGAGGGTGCCCGGCATACGCCATGTGCACCCGGATCTGGTGTGTGCGGCCGGTTTCCAGCGTCACCTCCAACAGCGTGGCCCCGTCGGGCAGGGCAAGCCGCATGTTGCATTGGCCCGGGGTGCCGCAGCCTGCGCCGGTGCGGGCCAGCACCCGGAAGCGCGTGACGGCCCGCTGGCCCTCCGCATGGACCTCCCGCCGGGTCAGCTCGCCCGGCACGCGGCGGATGGGGGCGTCGACAACGCCCTCGTTGACCGCCAAAACGCCTTGGGCGACGGCCAGGTAAGTGCGGCGCAGCTGGCCGCGGGCGTGAGCTTGCGCCAGGGCGTGATGGGCAAAGGGATGCTTGGCGAACACCACGAGGCCAGACGTGTCCCGGTCGAGCCGGGTGACGGGACCGGCGGCCGGCGTTTGGCCGCGGGCGGCGAGGCGGTAGGCGACGCCGTTGGCCATCGTCCCCGACTGCTCGCCGTGTGCAGGGTGGACCAGCATGCCTGCGGGTTTGTCCAGCACCAGCACGTGAGCGTCTTCAAACACGACAGCGAGCGGGACCGGTTCGGGCCGCACGTTGCTGGCAAGATGCGGCGGTACGTACAGGGTCACCCGATCGCCGGCCGTCACGGTTTCCCGGAGCGCGGCGGGGCGGCCGTTGACGAGCACATAAGGGCCGCGTTTGAGCTGGCGCGAAAAGCCCCGGGACATGCCCAAGCGGCGCCGCAGCACGTGGGACAGCACGCGGCCATTGTCGTCGCCGGCGACGACAAACTCAAGAAAAGGCCTTGGTTGGCTAGCACCTATCGTGGAACCCGGCCCGCAGCGGCCAGGACCCTTTACTGGTTGGTCAGCGCCCATACGATCGCCAGCAGGAAGAGCCACGTCAGGGCATTGCCGGAGCGTTCCGCCCGCGGTGCCGCGCCCGCAGGGCACGCGAAAGGCGTCTGGCCGGCCCGGAATTGAGCAGCGTAGTTCATCACTCTGGTCACATGGTCGCGGGCTCCGCGCTCCAGATGGGGCCGGATGGCCGCGTAGCTCCGGCCGTACTGGTTCACCAGCCGCCCCACGAGCCCCGGCCCGGCGTTGTAAGCGGCGACGGCCAGCTCGTGCTCCCCGCCGAAACGCTCCATCATCATGCCCAAGTAGCGGGTGCCCAAGTCGATGTTGGTGGCCGGATCCAGCAGGCCGGCGCTGGAGCCCCGGTAGCCCATGTCCCGGGCGGTTGAGAGCAGGACCTGCATGAGCCCGTGGGCCGCGTCGTTGACCCGGGGCTCGGGACGGTAGGCGTCGGCGCGGAAACCGGATTCCGCCGCGATGACGCCCTTAATGAGCCAGGCGGGCACGCCGTAGCGGCTTGCCGCCCGGTTGATGTGCTCGTCATAGGCGCTGCAGGCCACGGCCGGCTCAAGGGGCAAAAGCAACAGGCTCAGGCACACCGCCGCCGCGATGAGGGCCTTCGGCTGCCGCATAAGGCAAATCCACTCCTTCGTCCAAATCCGGGACGAGGCTAGGCGACGATGCTGCGCCCGCCGTCCACGACGATGAAGTGCCCGCAAATCATGGAAGCCTGGTTGGACGCCAGGAACGCCACCGCGTTGGCCACGTCCTCCGGGGTGATGATGCGGCCGGCGGGGGTGTGGTCCCTCGCTTCCCGCAGCATTTGGGCGGCGCCCGGGATGGACCAGAGCGACTTCGTTTCCGCGATGCCGGCGATGACGCCGTTGACGGTGATGCCTTTGGGCGCCAGCTCAAAGGCTAAAGCCCGTGTCACCGCTTCGAGGGCGGCTTTCGCAACGCCCACGACGCCGTAGCCCGGGATGACCTTTTGCCCGCCTTCGCTGGAGATGCTGATGATGCGTCCCCAGCCGGCCTGCATGAGGGGCACCGCCCGCTGGGCCAGCTCCAGGAGGGAGCGGGCCGACGCGGCGAGCGTGACGTCCCAGTGCTTGGTGGTGGCTTCGAGCACGGGTCCGGGCACGCCGAAAGCCGCGTTGGCCACCACGATGTCCAGCCGGCCGAGCTCGCGGCGGATGGCATCAAACATTTCATCCAAGCTTTCTGGCTTGCCCACGTCCGCCCGCAGGACCAGAGCGCGGCCGCCCGCGCCTTCGATCTCGGCGGCCACTTGCTCGGCTTCCGTCTTGCTGCGCCGGAAGTTGACGACTACCGTCGCGCCTTCGGCGGCGAGGCGCTGCGCGATGGCGCGGCCAAAACCGCGAGTCGCGCCGGTCACCAGGGCATGTTTGCCTGCCAATTCGGGGTACATGCTTTG
The DNA here is from genome assembly GCA_002159155.1 of Firmicutes bacterium ZCTH02-B6. Lineage (GTDB taxonomy): Bacteria > Bacillota > Limnochordia > Limnochordales > ZCTH02-B6 > ZCTH02-B6. The sequence goes on along the minus strand of LZRQ01000170.1, from coordinate 2,244 downwards.
TTCCTCCGTGACGGGTGCTGATGCGACTCAGCATGCATGCGCGGGCTTCTCCGCACGGGCGCGCCAGTCCTGCCACCGCCGGTGCAAAGTGCCAGCGTAAACGCTTTTGCCGCGTCTCACATTAACGCCGGGAGGTGAAATCGCGGTGGCTCTTGGACAGAAAAGCAATCGCGCGCTGGTGCCGCAAGCCCGGCAGGCGCTGGAGCAGCTGAAGAACGAGGTGTCGAGCGAAATCGCCAGCGGGCCTGATCCGCAGGCGCAGGCGCTGCAGAGCTGGTACCAGTCGGGCTACGGCGGTGAGGTGCCGTCCCGGGTGTGGGGCGCGGTCGGCGGCAACATGGTGCGGCGCATGATCGCCGCGGCGGAGCAGTCGCTGATCCAGAACGCAGCCCAGCAGACCCAGGCGGCGTTCCGGCAGGCGCTGGGCCAGGCCAGCCAGACGTATCAGGCCCAGCAGCACCAGCAGACGCAGTTGTCCACCAATCCTTTCCAGGTGCAGCTCCCGCACGAGCAGTAACGCCAGCTGGCGAGCAGGAATAGATGCTTGCGAGCGCCGGCCCGGCGGGAACGGCGAGTGGGACACGCAGTGGGGCGGACGGAGCCGTCCGCCCTTTTATTTTGCCCATCCCTACCCGAGCGCACGTTGGATCAGCAGTGGTAACCCTGCCATCAAGTCCCATTATCCCCCAGAACTGTAAGCGATTGTAATCCGAAACCGGTTTCGTTACGATCATCCTAGACCCACTAAATCCGGCCAAGGAAGGGGGTGTCCGGGGGCATTTCCGCGGCCTGGAGCCGGTGCGCTGGCACCGGACTCGAAAGGAAAGGGAGAAGCGAATGCTGTCTAAGAAGGTTTCCCTCGCGGCCTTGATCTTGGTCGCAGCGCTGGTGGCCGGTTGCAGCAGCTTCCTTCCCGCCACACCGCCCGGCGAAACCCAGACGGGCGCCATCAGCGTTTCTGTAGATCTCTCCGAGCTTGAGCGGGAACAGATCGCCGCCTCCGGCGCCGGGGCGACCCTCGTAAAGGGATCCTCCTTCATTGACGTTGAGCTGCCCATCGTCGGCAGCATGGCCGCAGGCAGCGTGCACGGCGTCGCCACCGGCACGTGGCAGGCGACGGTGACCCTGTTTGACGCAGGGGGACAAGAACTCACCTCCCGCCGGCTGGACGTGGCCGTGCAGCGGAATGCCACGGCCGAGGTAACCCTGAGTGCCCGGGTCCTCGAGCAGGAGGTCCAGCTGGTGTTGCCGGTCGAGGCGCCGGAACCGGGCGACGATCCCGGCCATCCCGATCCGGGCGATGGGCCGGGGGATGATCAGGGCGGCGGACCGGGGGGCGATCCCGGCGACCAGCCCGGCAGCGGTCCCGGTAATGACCCTGGCATGGACCCGGGCGACGGAAAACCGGGCGACGATCCGGGCAGCAATGAGCCGGGTGACGATCCCGAGCCGCCTGCGGTCACCCGCGAAGTCCGCTACATTCAGTCGGGCAGCCGCACCGAAACCCGCACGGAGGTGTACATCATCCGTTCCCCGAATCCCGGGCCCACCGCGTTTCTCGTTGGGGGCATGCACGGGTCGGAGACGTCGGGGTGGATCGTGGCCGGTGAAGTGGCCAAGACGTGGACCATCGACCGCGGGACGCTGGTGGTTATCCCCGAGGCCAACAAGGCCGCGGTTCGCCGCCAGCGGCGCACCGGCACCGACGGCCGCAACCTTAACCGCTATTTCCCCACAGGCCGGGACATCGGCACCTCCAGCTCGGACTGGCTCTTGGCCAAGGAGATCTGGGACGTCGTGCTGGAATTTCAGCCCGTGGCGCTGCTGGACCTGCATGAGGGCTGGGGCCTGCGGGAAGCCGGCGACAAGTTTTCCGACGGCACGCTGTCGGTGGGGCAGACGGTCATCGTCTACCCGTCGGGCGACGCGAGGGATTTCGCGGAGCACGTCATCGAGGTCCTCAACACCCATCACAACCCGTTTTACGGCAAGGCCGGGCTGACGTACAACTTCCGCATCATCGGCCCGCCGGTGGCCGGGTCGCTGGCCCGCAAGGCCGGGGCCGATCTCGGGATCCCGGCGTTCATCTTTGAGCCCACGCAAGGGCGGGCCGGCCGCCACCAGACGACGGTGGCACAGCGCTCCGCCTGGCAGCGGGTGATGGTGGAGGAGTTCCTGCGCTGGTACGGCCTGATCGATTGAAGATCACGGCTGATCGGCGGGCGGCCCCGGCCGGGGGCCGCC
>LZRQ01000169.1 GCA_002159155.1 Firmicutes bacterium ZCTH02-B6 | reverse complement strand
CTGCAAGACCCCGATGGCAAGCATGTCATTGGCGCAAAACACCGCCGTTGGCCGGGGGTGCATGGCCAACAGCGCCTGGCTCGCCCGCAGACCCGCCTCGATGCCGGAGCCGTCCGCCTCGATGACGACGGGCATGACGCCCGCCTCTTTGAGCGCTGCCGCAAACCCCCGCTGTCGCTCGGCGCTGGAATGGATCCGGGCCGGCTCGCCGACCATGGCCAGCCGCCGGTGCCCGAGACTGAGCAGGTGTTCGGCAGCCAAAACGGCTCCCTTATGGTCGTCGGTCAGTACGCGGTTCACTTCTGCCGACGGCACGTCGCGGGCCATGAGCGTGATGGGGTAGCGGCCCTTGCTCAGGCTGAGGACGAGCCGGTCGTCGTGGGCAGCGGTGGCGAAAATAATGCCGTCGATGCCCTTGCGCCTAAGGACGCTGACGTATCCCGCCTGCTTGCGGGTGTCGTCGCCGACATTGCAGATGACGCAGTTGTAGTTTTGGGCGACGGCCGCGTCCTCGACGCCCCAGGCGACCTCGGCAAAGAAGGGGTTGCTGATGTCGGGCACCAGGAGCGCCAGAAGCCGCGTGCGCTTGGTCATCAGGGCGGAGGCCAGCAAGTTGGGCTCATAGCCGAGCCGCTCCATCGTCTCCTGCACGCGCCGGCGGGTCGATTCCTTGACGTATGGGCTGTTGTTGATCACGCGGGAAACGGTGGCCAGTGAAACCCCCGCTTCCCGGGCTACGTCGTAGATCGTGACAGGCATAACAATGTATCTTCTTTCGTCCGCGGCCGGTTCCTGCGGATGTTTGGGACGCGGTGTTACGACGCTGCCGCGGCCAGGTCAGCCCCTTCACCTTCCGGCAGCAAGTACATCCCCCGCGGCGCAAACGTGAGCGTCACCGGCGTGCCCGGCGGCAGGACGGGACCGTCCAGATGGGTATCGATCACCATCAGCTGCCCCGCGTCGGTATCGACCAGGTACTCTGCGCTCATCCCCTGGTAAAAACTGTCGATGACGCGGCCCGGCAGGCCCGTGCCGGCGCCGGGATCGCCCGTGGCCCCGGCTGCGGTTTCTCCCGCCGGCCGGATGCTGATAGCCTCCGGCCGGATCATGAGCGTGCGCCGCCCACCAGCCTTGTGCCCCGGCGGGTCCGGCACCTGATAGCCTTTCACCCACACTTGCCCGCCGCGGACATCAGCTTCCACCAGGTTGGCGTCGCCGATGAAGCGAGCCACAAAGGCGTTGGCCGGCCGCGTGTACAGCTCCTCCGGCGTGCCCACCTGTTGCACGACGCCGTCGCGCATGACCACGATGACGTCGGATACGGCCAACGCTTCGGATTGGTCGTGGGTGACGTAAATGCCCGTGATCCCGAGCCGCTGCTGCAGGGCGCGCAACTCCTGCCGTACCTGTTTGCGCAGCTTGGCGTCAAGGTTGGAGAGGGGTTCGTCCAAGAGCAGCACTTGGGGGCGCATGACCAGCGCCCGGGCCAGCGCGACCCGCTGCTGCTGCCCGCCGGACAGTTGCGACGGCAGGCGGCCTTCGAGGCCCGCCAAGCCCACCAGCGCCAGGGCCTCGCTTACCGCCGTGCGGATCTCCGCCTGGGAGACCCGCAAGTTGCGGAGACCGTAGGCCACGTTTTCAAAGACGTTGAGGTGGGGAAACAGCGCGTACGATTGGAACACCATCGTAATCGGGCGCTGGCTCGCGGGCTGGTGGGTTACCTCTCGATCGCCGATGAAGATGCGCCCGGCGCTGATGCTCTCAAGCCCAGCAATGATGCGCAAAGTTGTGGTCTTGCCGCACCCGGACGGGCCCAGTAGGGTCACCATCTTTTGGCCCGGGATTTCCAGGGAAACCCCGTTGACCGCCACCACCGAGCCGTACCGCTTAGTGACTTGCTCAAGCTTGACCGGCGCTCCCATCCCCGTGGGCAGCCGCTCTGTCATCTATAGTCCACCTTTCTGCCAGACATCAGTAGGTTATGGCCCGCCCGGCGTTGCGGCCCGTCCGGTGCAGCACCACGTTGAGCAAGAGCACCACCACGGCCATGGCGGCGATGAGGACGCACGACAAGGCGGCTCCCCGCCCGATGCTGCCGTGGCCGACCCACGACAAGATCAAAACCGTGGCCAGGTTGGTGCTGGGCGTCACTAGGAAGATCACCTGGCTGATGGCGGTCATCGCCCGCACAAAGGAAAACATCAGGCCCGAGATCACCGCCGGCACCAGAAGAGGGAACAAGATGCGCCGCAAGGTTGTGAGGTTGGACGCCCGTAAAGTCGTGGAGGCCTCCTCTAGGGACCGATCGATCTGCTGCAGTGCGGCCAGCCCGCTGCGAATGCCGACTGGCATGTTGCGGAAGACAAAGGCCAGGATAATGATGAGCTCCGTTCCCGTGAGCCTTAGGGGCCCGCTGTTGAATGCCAGCACGTAGCCGATGCCCATCACGGTGCCCGGTACCGCGAACGACAGCATCGAGGTAAACTCCAAGAGCGACCGGCCGGGGAAGTTGAGCCTGCCGACCACGTAGGCGATGAGAAAACCCACCAGGGCAGACGGCACCGCCGCGATGGCCGCCAGGCGGGCCGTGTCCAGGAAGACCCCGAGGCCGCTGGTGCGCAACGCCTCGTAGTGCTCAAGTGTAAAGGTGTTGTTGAAACCCCACAGCTTGACGAAGCTGCCGGAGAACACCGAGGCGTACAGCATGATCCCCAGCAGCGTCCAGAGCACGAAAGCGGTCACCATGGGGTATTCCAAGGCCCCGGGCAACGGGCTCGGGTGGCCGCTCGACGGTTTCCCGGTCACGGTAACGTAGGACGCCTTGCGGAGCCAGTAGTGTTGCAGCAAGAACACGCCCACGGTCATAAACAGGAGAATGACGCCGTAGACGGCCGCCTCGTTCTGATTGAAGCGCCCCTCGATGGCGAAAAACACTTCCGTGGGCAAAAACGGCACGCCCCCGCCGAGGATGAGCGGGTTGCCAAAATCGGCCAGGCTCTCGATGACGCACAGCAAAAACGCGTTGGCGACGCCCGGGCGCAACAGGGGCCATGTAACCGTGTGAAATAGGCGCCAGCGGGAAGCCCGGAGCGTCTGGGCCGCCTCCTCCATGGCCGGATCCAGGGAGCGCACGACGCCCGTCAGCACCAAATACGCGAGGGGCGTGAACGCGAGCACCTGCGCGACGCCGACGCCCAGGGGCCCGTAAAACGCGGTCGTGTTCATCCCCAGCAGCCGGTTGGTGATCAACCCTTGACGCCCGAACATGTAGATCATAGCGAGGCCCAGCACGAAGGGCGGCGTGATCATGGACAAGGTGGAAAAAGGTCCCATCAGCGAGCGGATGGGAAACCGGCTGCGCTGGGCCAACAGGGCAAAGGAGAGCCCGAGGGCGGTGGAGACGAGACCGACGCTCAAGGCCAACAGCACGCTGTTGCGCAGGGCCCCGAAGCCCGTATAAAGCGCGGAGAGGCTGTAGCCGCACGCCGCGGACACAAGGGTCCACGCCGCGATGCGCAACGCGTGCCTGCCGAGCTCCCGCCGGTGCGCCACCAGCTGCACGGCTAGTGCCGCAAATCCGGCCGCCAGGCCAACCCACTGGGCCAGCCGGCGTTCGCTGACTTCGGTCCAAGGGTTCTCGAACAGGAAGAACGTTGGCGAGCGCAGCGTCTGGCGAAACACGTCCAAGGTGAACTCGCCCCGCACCCAGACGCTGGTGGCCAGCATCGTCCCAAGAGGATAGAGAATGAAGACCCCAATGAAGACCGCCAGCCAAAGGATCGCGGCGCCCGCGAACGGCTCTACCCGTAGCCAGCCGCTATAGGACAGGGAGATGCCGGCGATGCTCAGAAACCCGAGGAAGACGACGACAGCCCCCAGGCCGAAAGGCTCACCCCTCATAAAGAGCTGGGCGACGGTGAGGGCCATGCCCAGGGTGGACAAGCCCAGCATAACCCGGCCCGAGGTGCGGGACGGCAAGGGCTGCCGTCCGAGAAAGAGCAGGGCCGCGGCGAGCACCAGCGCCGTGACGACGGGCCACGCTTGCCCCAGGAGCCACAGGCCGGTGCGGGCGGCGTCATAAGCGAGAACGTTAACGCCCTGGCGGGACCAAGGGAGCGCCAGACCGCCCACCAGGATAAGCAGAGCCCACCAAAAGGGGGTGCCTACTCGCCCGTGAACGGTCGCGGGAACCGCGGATGGGTGGGTAACGGTATGGACCGACAAACCATCAACCTCCGCCGGTTGACGGGGAAAGGGCGCTTTATACGCCCTTTCCCCGCCAGCGCCAAGTTTGCGGAAACGCCGTTGGGTTAGTTAGTTGCGGGGCCGCGGGATCGGGTAGATCTCGTTGGTCCAGCGGCTTACGACGGCTTCCCGGACCGCCGGGTCGCCCCAGTGCTCGAAGTCGTACGGGATGACGCGCACGTCTGAGAACCGCGGCGACCGCTCATCCAGCGGCGTGTTCACATTGGTGGGCAGCTGATACGACTCGCCCCGCTGGGCGGCCAGCACCTGCGCCTCGGGGGAGAGCGCCCACTCGATAAAGCGGATGGCGGCTTCGCGGTTGGGGCCGTTGCGCACGAGGCTCAAGCCGCCGATCTCAAAGCCCGTCCCGTCGGCCGGCGCCTTGACTGTCACGGGGAACCCTTGGATGGCCTGGTGCAGCGCGTCGTGCATAAAGGTGACGCCGATGGCCACCTCGCCGCGCCCGGCCAACAGGCCCGGCTCCGCGCCCGCCCGGGTGTACTGGGCCACGTTGAAGTGCAGGTCCCGCAGCAGCTTCCAGCCCTCGTCCTCGCCGTAGATTTGCAGGATCGTGGCCAGCATCGTGTAGCCCGTGCCCGACGTGTTGGGGTTGGGCATGGCGATGAGCCCGCGGTACACGGGTGCCGTCAGATCCTTCCACGTGCGCGGGATGGGCAGTCCCATGCTGTTGAGCATCTGCTCGTTGACGGCCCAGCCAAGGATGCCGGCGTACAAGGGCAAGTACGTCTCACCGGTAACCTCGCGGAAGGCAGGCACCAGGTCATCCCACGAAGACGGCTTGTAGAACTCCGTCAGCCCTTCCCGGAAGGCGATTAAGTGGGGATCGCCCGTGCCGCCGAACCAGACGTCAAAAGTCGGGTTGTCCTTTTCCGCCCGCAGGCGAGCTAAGCCCTCGCCGCTGCTCAGGCGGATGTACTCCAGGTTGATGCCGGTCGCCTTGGGGAACTCGTCCTTGAGGACGTCACACCACACGACGCTGGGGCTGCAAAGCACCGTCACCGTTCCTTGCGCGCCCGCGGCGGGAGCCAGGAGCAGCCCGGCCACCAAGAGCCACGCTGCCGCCAGCCAAGTTCTCCGCGCTAGCTTGGTCAATTGCTCCGACCTCCTTGATGATGATACCGGTCTGTCGCGGCACCCGGTTTCCCGGAAACAGCGCCTGGCGTAAGCGCTTACACGTCCGGCAACCTCCCGCAGCCTTCCCTCGGGGCCCCAGGGAGGGAACAGGCAACAAGCGGCAAGGGTGCCGTTTTCAGAAACGTAGACTAGAAAGTACATTCAACGCTCTCCCGTGAATCCCCTCTTATTCACAGAGCAATGACAAACTCGCTGTGACAAACCCACGATGCTGGCTGTTTGACATATCCGCAAGGATCCGCTCGGTCGAGCACGAACCTAGGGGCGAACCATGTTGCGAAGGGGTTGGCCATGACGCACTACCGCCTGCTGGTCACCGATGTGGATGGGACGCTGCTGGACCGGAGCCACCAGTTGCCCGAGGTCAACGCCGCGGCCATTAGGGACTTTAAGGCGCGGGGCGGCCGCTTTACTCTCGCGACGGGCCGCATTGAACTCGCTGTGCGCAGCTTCATCGGGGAGCTCGGGCTGGATACACCCATGATCCTGTATAACGGGGCGCGGGTGGTGGACCCCAAGACCGGCCAGTGCCTCTGGCAGACCCACTTGCCGCCCGCTTCCGTGGAGGCGGCGCTGGCCATTCTCAAAGAGCTTCCCGTCGCCGTCAACCTATACTCCGAAGGGCAGCTTTACGTAGAGTCGGTCACGCCGGCGGTGCAGGCGCACCTGGAGAAAGACCAGGTCGCCGCCAACGAAGTTGGGGACCTGCTGGCTTTCTTCCGCACCCGTTGCCCGGGGCCGGTGACGAAGCTGCTGATTATCGGGGAGGACCCTGCGTTTCGCGCGTTCGCCGAGGAGTTGGAGCGTCGCCTAGGAAGCCCCATGCCGGTGCACTTGGTAAGCTCTGACCCGATCTACCTCGAGATGCTACCCCTGGACGCCTCCAAGGGGCTTGGCCTCCGCCGGCTCTGCCGGCTGTTGGACATCCCGGTGGAGCAGGTGGTGGCCGTCGGAGACGCTCCAAACGACCTGGACATGATTGAGACGGCTGGGGTCGGCGTGGCCGTAGCCAACGCGCATCCCGACGTGCTGGCCGCCGCGGACTACATCGCCCCGGCATGCGATGAGGGCGGGATCGCCCACGTCATTCGCCGCTTTTTCCTGGCAGAAGAATAGCGGCGGCGCCGTTTCAGGTTTGTCCTCGCGGTGCGTCCCGATGCGGGCGCACCGCGGGAGATGGCAAGCCGGCTGGAACAGGCGAATAGACTTCGGTGTACAGGCAGGAGTCGCGGTGTCGGGGGAGAAGTCGCGCAAATGTATTACATTTACACATCAACCATCAGGGGGCTGGGACGCATGAGGAAGGCGTTGGCGGCTTTGCTGGTGACGGCCTTGGCGTTGGCGCTGGCGGGCGCGGCTTGGGCGCAGTCGATCCCGGGCCGCGGCGACATCCGCATCATCGTCGTTACCCACGGCACCGCGGCGGATCCGTTTTGGTCGGTGGTGGCTCGCGGCGTGGACGAAGCGGCGCGGGACATGGGGGTGCGGGTCGAGTACCGGGCGCCGGAAACGTTTGACATGATCCAGATGGCACAGCTCATCGACGCTGCCGTCGCGGCGCGGCCGCACGGGCTCGTGGTGTCCATTCCGGACCCGGACGCGCTGGAGGCATCCATTCGCCGGGCCGTAGAGGCCGGCATCCCGGTCATTTCCATCAACTCCGGTTCCGACGTGAGCAAGGAGTTCGGGGTGTTGACCCATGTGGGCCAGGAGGAGTACCTGGCCGGTTTCGGCGCCGGAGAGCGGATGCGGGCTGCCGGCGTGCGCCGTGCGGTGTGCGTCAACCACGAGGTGGGCAACCTCGGGCTTGATCAGCGGTGCCAGGGCTTTGCCGACGGTCTGGATGGGAACGTCGAGGTGTTGGGTGTTCACGGCGATTTCGCCGAGATGCGCAACGCCATTGAAATCTACTTGCGGCGCAATACGGACATCGACGGTATCTTGGCGCTGGGCCCGTTGAGCTCCGAACCGGCCCTGGCGGCCCTCGAGGCGCTGGGGATGGTGGGGCAGGTGCAATTTGGCACATTTGACTTGGCGCCGGCGATTTTGGAAGCCCTGGACGCGGGCAAGATGACCTTCGCGATCGATCAGCAGCAGTACCTGCAAGGCTACCTGCCCATCGTGCTGTTGACCCAGTATGCCCTCTACGGCGTCATGCCCGCCGCCCACATCCAGACGGGCCCCGGTTTCGTGACGCCTGAAAACGCGGCCATGGTCATGTCCTTGAGCG
>LZRQ01000168.1 GCA_002159155.1 Firmicutes bacterium ZCTH02-B6 | reverse complement strand
GGTCGGGATGGGCCAGGGTGTCAAAGAGCCCGCTGCGCGCCGCATCGGCCAGTGTGGTGAAATACCCCTGGTACACCGCCACCACGTCCCGCTCGGGCCAGCCGTAATCGGCTGAGACGTCAATGGGCCACCCATCGAGGAAATGAACCGAACCGATCAAGTAATCCCACGGGTAAGGGGCGAGGATCTCCCGCAGGGCCGCCTCAGCCCCCGGGAACCAGTCCACTTCCAGCCCCAGCTTGACGGGCAGCCCCCTCTGTTTGGCCTGCATCACCGCCTCCACATAGCGCTCGAGGCGTTCGTAAAAATTGTCCCGCAGCCACGCCACTCCGGGATGATCGGCGCCCGGAGCATGCATAATCGGCTGGAACAGCTCCCGGAATTCCACAAATCGGTGACAGTGCTCACTGATGCCGATCTCGACCATGCCCCGGCTTTCGGCCACGCGGACGTACTCCTCGATGCGATCCACCGTATACGGGCACGGCCCGGTCATCTCATCGCGCTCGAGGTGCATGTGGTAATCAAGGAGCACCTGTCAATAATCCTCCTCGCGCGAGTCGGCCTTTCCCCAGCCGGGCGCACTGGCGCCCCGCGGCCCCTCCCCCTTGCCTCCGAGGGCTTCGCTCTTGCCGCCCAGCGCAGGCAGGCGGCGGGTCTCTTCGAGGTCCTCCAAGGGCAGCTCCCATTCGGGACGGTAGATGGGGCCTTCGGGCTCGGGTTCGTCCTCGGGTTCCGGTTCACGCTCGGCTACCGGTTCGGGTTCGGGCTCAGGTTCCGGCTCAGCCCGGCGGCCAATCTCCGGAGAGCGCGCTGCCGTACCGGCATCCCGGTCGGGTTCCCCAGTCCGGGACCGCTCGGCGCGGGTCGCGTCCTGGTACGTTCCGGGGCGTTCCTTGTCCAGGATCTCGATGGACGCGGCAGCCTCCGCCAGCGCGCGGACGGTGTGGGTCAAGTGCTCGGCCTCGCGGCGCTCCTCCTCGAGCAAAGTCCAGTAAGACTCGAGCAGCTCCCGGAAACGGTTGCGGAACGCTTCCTCCTGCCGGGTCAGCTCCGTCACCCGTGCCGCGTGCGCTTCCACCTCTTCGCGGGCGCGGCGCAAAATGTTGGCCGCCTCGGCCCGTGCCTCGGACACAATGGCGTTGGCCTTGTGCTCAGCGGCTGATTTGAGATCCCGCGCCACTTGCCGCGCCAGGGCCAACGCTTCCTCAAACTGCCCCTCGCTCTCCTCGAACTTTTGCACCCGCGCCTTCAGGGCCCGGTTTTCCTCCTCGAGCTCTTGGTAGCGCTGGTACAACGTCTCATACTCGCCCACCACTTTTTGGACGAACTCGTCCACCTCTTTTTCGTTGTACCCGCGGAAGACCCGCTTGAACTCCACCCTGGCCAAATCGCGCGGCTTGAGCATCTTCTCGCCCCCCCGTGTCCCTCACAAATATCGCTTCAACGTGATACCGGTCCGCCCCTTGCGGGTTACCCCCGAGAGCCGTTCCACCACGGCCCGCCCCCTTCCCCGCATCGAGATGACGTCCCCTTCCTTAATCGAGGCGGCAGGGTCCGTGACCACCTTCCAGTTGACCTTGACGCGCTCGGCCCGGATGTCCCGGGCCACTTTGGTCCGGGACGTCCCAAAAGCCAGGCTGGCCACGGCGTCCAGCCGCGGCGACGCCACCGTCGCCCGGATTTCTTTCACCCTGGCAGCGGGCGCCTCGACCTGCTCCGGGTCGATGGGCTGCACGTCGACTTCCACCCGGCCGGCCCGGCGCAGCTGGGTGCACAAAAATCCGGCTACTGGCGGGGTGACTAGCACCTGCCAACGGTCGCCCGCCAGCACAATGTCCCCTACTTGATCCCGCTCGACACCGGCGCCAAGGATCGACCCCAAGACGTCGCCATGGCGAAGCTCGCTTACCCCGGGGCCCATCACCTGCACTGCAGCCAGGGGCGCTTCCACCGCTTCCTGCGGGAAATAATCCGGGTAGATGACGATCCGGCGGCGTTCGGCCCCGGGAAATCCTCCCACGGCCACCCACCGCACTCCCTCGACGGCCCTCAGGACGGCCTCCGCCACGTCCCGCTGGCGCGGGTCGAGAAAACCGGTCGCCTGGGGCTTGTCCTCGGCGTAGGCCTTGTCGGCCAGGTCCAGGACCCTAGCCCCAAGCATCCGCTCCTCGGGATCCGTTAAATGGGCAAGAAGATGTTGCCGTTCACCTGTGATCGCAGGCCTCCTCCTTCCCCCTGGCACCCGGGCTGCCACGGCCGGCCCGGTGTCACATCAGAAAGCGATGGACCACAAGACGCTCACGACTAGTCGCCGGACCAGGTTGAGCACAATGAAGGCCAGGATCGGCGACAAATCCACCATGCCGATCGGGGGCAATATCCCCCGGAAAGGCCGGAGGAAAGGATCGGTCACCCGGGCGATGAACCTGACCGCCGGGTTGTAAGGGTCCACCGGGAACCAAGTAAGTAGAATGCGGATGATGAGCAGCCATGAGTAAACTTCAAACAAGGTGTTGACCAGCCGGATCAGCGCTATCAATCGCCCGCCTCCTGTCCCGCCAGCCGGCCGAGCTCCTCCGACCGAACTGCGGCCGCCTGCACAGCCCGCAGCGCCGCGCCACGAAATCCCCGGTCCTCCAATACACTGACACCGGCGATAGTCGTACCGGCTGGCGACGTCACCATGTCCTTGAGCTCACCGGGGTGCCGACCGGTTTCCAACACCATCCGAGCGGCACCGGCCACCGTCTGGGCGGCAAGGCGCAGGGCCACATCCCGTGGCAGGCCGGCCTGGACGCCGCCATCGGCGAGCGCCTCGATAAATAGATAGACGTACGCTGGGCCAGAACCGCTCAAGCCGGTCACCGCGTCCATGTGCGACTCGCTGACGATCACTGTCAAACCCAGCGCGCCAAAGAGCCGCTGGGCTTCGGTGACCTGGTCAGCCGACGCGTGGCGACCCGGTGCCAAAGCGATCGCTCCGTGTCCGATAAGACACGGCGTGTTGGGCATGGCGCGGATCGCCGCCATCCCGGGCGGCAAGTGACCTTCGATCACCTTTAGGGGCACCCCGGCCGCGATGGAGATGACGCACGCGCCCGCTTTCAGCTCGGGACCGATTTCCCTCAGCACCGGGGCCACTAGGGGCGGTTTGACCGCCACGATGACGATATCGGCCATACGTGCCGCGTCGGGGTTGGCGGCCGCATGCACGCCGTGTTCCGCGGCCACACGGGCCAGCTTCTCGCGGTCGGCGTCGGTCACCCAGACTTGATCCCTGTGAAGAAGACCCGCCCGCAGAATGCCCCGGACGAGCGCCTCACCCATGGCGCCCACACCGATGCAAGCCAATGTCTTGTCAAGAGGCGTTCCCGTACGTTCGTGCGCCGGCTCCGCCTGCGCCAAATCACTACACCTCCCGGTCGTCGGGGTCCTCGAAGTCTTCGTCCTCGTCGTCGCCCACGCTCTCGGCCACGTCGATCCCGACATTGCTCGGCGTGAAGAGGAACAAAGAGTCTCCCAGCCGGTGCATGCGGCCGTCCAGGGCATACGCGGCACCCGTAACGAAGTCCACCAGCCGCCGGGCCACGTCCTTGGGAACCGCCTCCACCGACATGATCACGGGCCGCCGCTCCTTGAGGCAGTCGACCACGCCCTGCACATCCTCAAAACGGGCCGGTTTCTGCACCACGACGCTGAAACGTTGGTCGTCCCGGCGCGCCCCGGGCAAGCTTACTAGGCGCGCTTTGCGCGCGTTGGGCTCCGGCCGCGGCTGTGGCGGTGGCAACGGCTCCTCCCGCACCGCCGCTTCTTCTTCCTGTTCGATCCCAAGAAATCCGAAAACGCGGTCCATGAACCGGCGCCCGCTGCCGTCCTTGTTCACGGTCGCCTGGGGCCGAAGAGGGATGTACCGATCCGCACCATCGTCGCCCCCTCCTCGACGGCCATTTCGAAGTCGTTGCTCATCCCCATAGAAAGCCATTCCATGCTCACCCCCCGGATGCCCGCGTCCGCCACCTGGTCGGCCAGGCGCCGCAGTTCACGGAAGACGGGCCGGGCTGCTTCCGGGTCATCGACCAGCGGCGCCATCGTCATCAACCCCCGGATCGCGAGGCCAGGCAACTCGGCGACCATCCGCACAAAGCTCAGCACCTCTCCGGGGGCAAGGCCGTGTTTGGTTTCCTCGCCGGCAACGTTGACTTGCACCAACACCGGCACCACCGTACCGAGGGCTTGCGCCCGGCGGGAGACAGCCTCGGCCAGGGACCACCGGTCCAACGAATGGATCACGTCAAAGAGCTCCAGGCACTGTTTGACCTTGTTCGTTTGCAGGTGCCCGATCATGTGCCGGCGCACCCCCGCCGGCAAAAAGGGAAATTTCGCCCGTGCCTCCTGGACCCGGTTTTCGCCGATGTCGGCCACACCGGCAGCCACCGCCTGCTGGACCGTTGCGGCGTCGACATTTTTTGTAACGGCGATCAACGTCACGTCCGCTGGATCCCGGCCGACCCGCTCCGCGGCAGCGGAGATGCGGCCGCGAATCCGGGCTAAGTTTTCTGCGAAATTCTCCATTTCCTGCGCCACCCCTGCTTCAGCGGCGTCCCCATGCGCGTACAGCGCCGCTCTTCGGCGTCCTGACCTGAGCCGCACTTCGGGCGGCTATTGCCCCATCACGCGGCCAGGATTGGTCACCACCTGGTCGCCAGGCGAGATTCCCTCGACGACGGCCCACTCATGGACTTGGGCCACGACCCGGACCGTGCGGAACACTACCCGCGTTTCCCTGCGCAGGTAAACACCTTGGCGTTGTCCGTCCGATACAATGGCGGCCGCTGGTACGACCACTCCTTGGTGCCGGGCGCGCACCACCTCCGCGTCGACCCAGCGCGCCGCGTCTAGGACAGGCAAATAGCGGTCAAGCTCAAGCAAGGCGGCCACCGGCTCGCCGCCACCCAGTGCCAGCACCCGCGCCCCAACGGTCTGGTCCGTGACGGCCGGCATGCGCAGCTCGACTCGTTGGTTTGGAGCCAAGGACACGCCGTCGGGCAAGTCCAGGTACAGACGGACACGGTGGCCGTCTACGATGCGGGCGATCGGATCCCCAGCCCGTACGAGCTGCCCGTCGACGATACGGCCCGACGCCGGCTGCACCTCGCGCCAGTGCCGGACCGCCCTGTGCAGCAGCAGGTCAAGCTCCACCTGCTGTTCCCATCCGTCCCAGAAAAAGTGCACGTTCCCGGCGATGGGCGCCTGCACCACCCGTTCCCCCGAATCGGTGAGGATGGTGGCCACGACCGCCTGTGCGCGCACTCGGCTGCCGTCACTCACCATCACATAGGCGCGCCCGTCCGCCGGGGCTGTCAGCAGGACCTCGTCCCGCACGATCATGGCCAGCGCCGTAAAGCTGTCCTCCAGCGCCCGGTGCTCGGCCAGCGCGGTGCGCAACAGCCACAGATCGACCCGTTCCCAGAGGGCCGCTCCTCCCAACCAAAGCG
This sequence comes from Firmicutes bacterium ZCTH02-B6, assembly GCA_002159155.1. Taxonomy (GTDB): domain Bacteria; phylum Bacillota; class Limnochordia; order Limnochordales; family ZCTH02-B6; genus ZCTH02-B6. The sequence continues at coordinate 2,151 of LZRQ01000168.1, read as the reverse complement.
CGACCACGGCCACGGACGCCAAGAGCAGAGACCGGCCGCGACGGCCGGCTGCATGTGCCGTCACCGGCTTTCCACCGTCCCCACCACCCCGCCAAACCACGCCACGACCCCCGCTATCGTGTTGTAGTTCGTTTCCTGGGAAACCGCTCCTGCCAGGGGGTAAGCCGCGCGACGCCGGTGGACGGACGCGACCGCGCAGCCGCCCCGTGGTACCGGGTCACGGATACCAACCGTCTTTCGATTTTAGAGGGCGAGCGTGCCCTCGCCGGTGGGCAGGAGCTTCAGGATCTGTTCTTCGGTGCCAGTGAGGGCGTTGATATAGACGACGTATGGGTCGCCGTCAAGGTGTGCTGGAAACTCCCAGGTCAGCACTTCTTCCAGCGTCTCGAGAGGGATGAGCGCCAGGCGGCCCGTCTCGGCAGAGAGTGCCGGGTGCAAGCGTTTGCGGGCGTCCGCCTCGTCCAGCTCCGGGGCGGGCAGCGTGCGGGCGTAGTGGGACATGAGAAACCCTAAGGCTTCATATCCGATCACGGCGCCGTCGTCCAGCGCGACGGTCACCTTGACCAGGTCCGGGTAAATGCGCACGCCATCCTGCACATAGACGAAGGGGATGACCGCCCTGCCCTCAGACGAGCTGGCCCACGTAGGTTCCACACTGTCGAGTCCCCGATCGGCCAGGAAATCCCGGGCCCGTTGCACCGCCTCTGCGAGGGATACCGTGGGTTGGCCCAGTGCGCGCTCCGCGAGCATCCACACAACGTGGCCGCCTTGGCGGCTCACGTGCAGTTCGATGACGCCCGCGCCATCGCGTTCGACCCGAACGGCATAGGCAGGAATCGGCCCCTCGACTTCGCCGGTTACCCGGGCCGAAGCGTCCTCGCCCACCCCAGTGAACCGGCGGGCAATGACGACCGCCTCGTCCGCGGAGACGACCGGCCCCGTCAGGCCGCGGGGGTCCCGCCGTTCGATGTGATCCGAAAATGGGCCGTCATAGATCAGTGTCGGAAACTCGGTGAGTTCCAGTTCCAGCCGCTCAAGCCCGTCGCGGAACCGGTTGGCCCCCCGGCCCAAACGCCGGTTGGCCAAGCGCTGGACTTCCCGCCACGTGAGCGGACCGCTGTCGCTGTCGCTCACGATCGATTGCAGTTGCTGGACGACAAGAGCAGCCTGTCCCTTCAGGTCGTTGAGCTTTTGCCATTCTTCCTCCGTCACGGGCTCACCCCGGGCGGCCCGCCGCGCGAGGGCGTAGGCGTAATCACCCACCTGGGTAAGAAAACGCGAAGTGCGCAGCAGAGAGATGTCATTAAGGGGCAGCTGGTTGAGATTGGCTTGAGCGCCAAATGCTTGCCGCCAGACGTCCGTGAGATGGATCACCTGCTGTCCGGGGCTGGCTGCCACTAGGCTCTTGGCCAGCAGCACCTCGGTGTTTTCCACCTGAGACAGCAGTTCGTAGAACGCCCGCTGGTACTGGGCCGAGAGCTCCGCCTCCGCTTGTGCCCGCTCCCGCCACTGCCAGCCAGCCACTGCGGCGGCGGCCAAAAGCAGCAACGCCAGCAAGGCCGTGGTGCTCGGGATTCGGCCATCCGCTGACCCATCGCCCGCACGCGACTCGGCGGGCGGCTCGACCTGCTGCCGCTCTGGCCGCTGTACCGCCTGCCCCTCGGCTTGTCGATCCATCTCTCGCTCCTGCAACGGCCGCTCCCTCCGCCTGCGTCCCCGCTTGCGCCCGTGGTGGCCTCCGAGGACCGGTGGTCCTTTTTTTCCTTTTCAGCGGGCAAACACGTGGTTGCCGATGCGCACGATGATCTGCCGGGACCAGATCCACGGGCTGACCGGCTTGCTCGGGTTCCAGAAAAACAGGGCGCCGTACGTCGGATCCCATCCGTTGAGGGCGTCCCGCGCCGCCCGGTATGCTTCATCGCTGGGCGTCCGCCGCCAGATCAAGCCGTTGGATACGGACTCAAACGCTCGCGGCTGGTAGATGACACCGCTCAAGCTGTTTGGGAATCCTGGGTTTCGCACGCGGTTGAGGACGACTGCCGCGACAGCAACCTGGCCGACGTACGGTTCTCCTTGCGCCTCGGCGGCAATGAGCCGCGCGAGCAGTTCAACATCTTCGGCTCGAGTGACCCCGCTGGCCGGCGCCGAGGC
>LZRQ01000167.1 GCA_002159155.1 Firmicutes bacterium ZCTH02-B6 | reverse complement strand
CCACTACACGGTCTGGGACGAGGCGCTCGCGCGCGACGCCAGGGAATACCTGCGCCGGGCTGGGCTGGACCACCTCGTGCGGTTTCACGTGGGCGAGGCCGTGGATGCGCTCAAACAGGCCCGCGGGACCTTTGACCTCATTTTCAACGACATCGTGAAACACCAGTATCCTGCGTCTTTGCCCGTGATCAAGGACAAGCTGCGGGTAGGCGGGGTGTTGATCGTAGACAACATGCTCTGGGGCGGCCGCGTTTTTGACGAATACGACGCCACCGAGGCGACCGAAGGAGTCCGCGAGGCGACGCGGCTGCTTTTCACCGACAGGGAGTTTGTTGCGACGCTCTTGCCCGTCCACGACGGCGTGGTGGTGGCGCTGCGGGTCTAGGGGTGCCGCGGTAGGGAGTTGGTGCGATGCAGGTTGAAGTGATGGAACAGTACGAGGAGTTGCTGGCGAAAGTGCGCCATCATCTGGAGGCCGAGGACGATGAGGGCCTGCTGGCGCTGCTCTTGACGCTGCGGCCCGCCGACGTGGCCCAGATGCTGGCCGAGCTGCCGGAGGGCCAACCGCGGGGCAAAGTGTTGTCGCTCCTGGAGCCGGTGGCGGCGGCGCGGGTGATCGAAGAGTCTATCCTCGACGTGCAGCGGGATCTGTTGCGCCAAATGAGCGCCGAACGCTTGCACCAGGTCCTGGACCGCATGTCCCAAGACGACCTGGCCGACCTGCTGGGGGCGCTTCCGGCGGCGGACGCGCGAGCGCTCCTCGAGTTGATCCCCGAAGACGCGGCCGCGATCCGGCAGCTCTTGCGCTACGATCCGGACACGGCCGGCGGTATCATGACCCCCGAGGTGGTGCGGCTGCGGGAAACGCAGACGGCGGCCGAGGCGCTGGCCACCATTCGCCAGGCGGCGCCGGATGCGGAAACGGTGTATTACCTCTATGTCACGGACCGGAGCGGCCGTTTGACGGGCGTCGTCTCCTTGCGCCAGCTGGTCATCGCCGACCCGCAGGCGCGAGTGGCCGACTTGATGGACCGCAACGTCGTCTCCGTACCCGTCTACATGGACCAGGAAGAAGTCGCCCGGGTGTTGGAGCGCTATGGGCTTTTGGCGTTGCCGGTGGTCAACGACCGCAACATCCTTCTCGGCGTCGTAACGGTGGACGACGTTATCGACGTGTTGCAAGAGGAAGCGACGGAGGACATTCACCGCCTGAGCGCGACCGAGCCGCTAGAGCAGCCGTACCTGCAGACGAGTTTCTTGAGCCTGGTGCGGGCCCGGGTGCTGTGGCTGCTGGTCCTGTTTGCCTTACAGTCGATTACGATCACCATCCTCAATCACTACCAAGCCGCCCTTGAAACGGTCATTACCTTGGCTTTGTTCATTCCCGTTGTAACCGGTACCGCCGGCAACGCCGGCGGGCAGGCGGCCACCCTGGTGATTCGCGCTATGGCTGTGGGCGAGCTGCAGTTCAGCGACTTCTTGCGGGTGCTTGCCCGGGAGACATCGGTCGGTCTGACGCTGGGCGCCGTCATGTCGGCGGTGGCGTTGGCGCGCGCCTCTCTCTTAGGGACGCCGCTGGAGATTGGGATGACCGTCGCCTTGACCGTCGTGCTGGTGGTGTTTGTGGCTTCTGTGGGAGGAGCGCTGTTGCCGCTGTGCATACGCCGCCTGCGGCTCGACCCCGCGGTAGCTTCCTCGCCCCTAATCACGACTTTGGCCGACGCGTCGGGCCTCATCATCTACTTCACGGTAGCCGGCTGGATCTTGGGCATCAGGACATAGGTCTCATGACAGCATAGAGTTGGGCCGGTCAAGCGGCACCGGCGTTTCCGGGTGGGGCACGGCGCAGGTGGTGCCGCGCGCACAGGATGCCGGAAAGGCTGGAAGCGAAACCCGGGAACCGTGCATTTGGGGCATAGGGGAGGGCGGGTGAGGATGACGGCGGGTTTGCGGGCTTATGAACGTCCGGGGGAGCAAGAGCAGACACCACCGGCTGTGCGGGCGTGGCGGACGGAGTGCGCCGGGTGGCTTGCCCTCGGGCGGGCGCCGGAGGCGCGGGGGATTTATCAGGTGGCCCAGCGGGCCGGGCTGGTGATCGTCCGGCGAGACCCGCGCGCCGGTCAGCGGCTGCCAGCGATCATCCTCATCGGGGACGCCGCACCCGGTGAGCCCGCCAAGCGGCTGGCCACGGCGCTGGACATGCTCGGACCCACCGGCGAGCCTGTGTATGTGACGTTGTCGCCCGACGCCCTGGAGGGCCCGTGGGAAGCTGCCCTGGCGTCCTTGGGCTTCCACTATGACAGCACGCAGCTCCTCATGACGTGTCCGCTGCCGCGCCCAGCGCCGGAGCCCAATGCGATGCAGGCTGGCGAGGCGTCGACCTGCTCTGGGTCTGACGCTCAACGCGCGCCGGGCCGTTGGGCAGCGGGGGGGTTGCGCAAGGCTGTAGCAGAAGAAATCCAGGTCTGCACCGCGGACGATGGGCAAGATCGACAGGCAGCCTTGGACGTGGTAGGGCGGGGATTTGGCGATCCACCGGCACTGGCGGCCTTTTATAACCCCCGGGGCGTCGTGCGGCTATATTTGGCCCGCTGGAAGGGAGAGCCGGCTGCGGCAGCCGCCCTGTGGCCCTTTGCGGGTGTGGCCGGGATCTACAGCGTGACGACGCTCCCGCAATTCCGCGGACAAGGACTGGCCTATGCGCTGGTCGAGCGCATCCTGCACGACGCGGCACTGGCCGGGTTCGACCTGGCTTCCTTGCGCACCACTCATGATTTGGAAAGCCTTTACGCGCGCCACGGATTCACCATCAGCGGGTACGTGCGCCGGTACCGGCGGCCGCGCTGAACGCAAAGGGGGGAATCTGCATGCGGGTGCTGGTGGCCGGGGGCACCGGACTTATCGGCCGGTCGCTGATCCGTGAGCTGCTAGCGGCCGGGCACGATGTCGTCGTGCTGACCCGGCGGCCGCAGGAGGCACGGGCGGTCCTGCCGCCCGGGGTCGGCGTGCGCGGGTGGTCTCCTCCGGAGCCTTTGGAGTCGTCGGTGTTGGCTGGTACAGACGCGGTCGTCAATTTGGCCGGGGCGGGGATTGCTCGTCGCTGGACGGACGCCGCCAAGCGTGAGATCTTGTCAAGTCGCACCGCGGCCACCACCGCTCTCATCCAAGCCATGCAAACGCTATCGGCCCGGCCGCGGGTGCTGGTCAACGCTTCCGCCGTGGGCTACTACGGGCCCCGAGGAGACGAGATCGTAACCGAAACGGACCTTCCGGGGGACGATTTCCTGGCACAAGTATGTCGCGAGTGGGAAGCTGCGGCCACGGGGGCCGAGGCGTTGGGTGTGAGGGTCGTGCGGCTGCGTATCGGCCTCGTGCTCGGGCGGGGTGGGGCCTTATCCCGGATGAGCCTGCCGTTTCGCTTTTTCGTGGGCGGTCCGATGGGATCGGGGCAGCAGTGGATGCCGTGGATCCACATGGATGACTTGACGGGTTTAGTCCGCTTTGCGTTGGACAACGATGGGCTTAGCGGTCCGGTCAACGGTACGGCGCCAAACCCGGTGCGCAACGGGGATTTTGCCCTGGCCTTGGGGCGGGTGCTCCGCCGTCCTGCCGCCTTGCGGACGCCGGCTGCCGCGTTGCGCCTAGTATTCGGCGAAATGGCCGGCATGCTGCTCACAGGACAGCGCGCCATCCCGCAGGCGGCGCTGGCGGCCGGGTATCGTTTCCGTTACCAGGAGCTCGTGCCTGCGTTAGAAGCCATTTACGCGCACTAGGCGCGTGGAGGTACCGGAGGGGCCGGTCCCCGGAGCGCCCTGCACAATACTTGACCGTTCCGACCGGAATTTATATAATTAGGCTACACTGCCACTTCATGGCGTCGGACTTCATGGCGTCGGACGACAGGAGGGTGACTCCCTTGACCGAGTACGCGAACCCCCGGGCGCTGGTTGACCCGGACTGGGTCGCCCAGCACTTGGACGACCCGCGGGTCAAGATTGTGGAAGTAGACGTGGAGACCGAAGCGTATTACGAGGATGGTCACATCCCGGGCGCCTTGTGCTGGAACTGGCAGACGGATCTACAGGATCCCATCCGCCGGGACATTCTGACCAAAGAACAAATGGAGGCACTGTTGTCCCGTTCCGGCATTGGCAACGACGACACGATTGTGCTCTACGGCGACAACAACAACTGGTTTGCCGCCTACGCGTATTGGCAGCTGAAGCTGTACGGCCATGACGACGTGCGCTTGATGAACGGCGGCCGCAAAAAGTGGGTTGCTGACGGGCGGCCGCTGTCAAAGGAGATACCTCAGCCGGCACCGAGCCAATACCGGGTTGCGCAAGTGCGCGAGGAACTGCGGGCCAAGCAGCCGTTTGTCCTGGAGAGCATCGGCCGCCGGGCGCTGGTGGATGTGCGCTCGCCCCAGGAGTTCCGAGGGGAAATCCTAGCACCTCCGGGACTTCCGGAGACGGCGCAGCGCGCCGGCCATATTCCGACCGCTGTCAACGTGCCCTGGTCGAAGGCGGTCAACGAAGACGGCACTTTCAAGCCCGCCGATGAGCTCCGGCGCCTGTACGAAGAGGTGGGCGTGACGCCGGACAAGGATGTCATCACCTACTGCCGTATCGGCGAGCGTTCCAGCCACACGTGGTTTGTCCTCAAGGAGCTGCTCGGCTTCAAGGACGTGCGCAACTACGACGGCTCGTGGACCGAGTGGGGCAGCATGGTGGGGACGCCCATCGAGAATCCGAGCCGCGCTGAGGGGCGGTGACCCGTGGCGGAGACGACGCCGGTCCATTCGCCCGAGCTGGTGCTGCGCTTCGTGGAGCGGGCGCTGGTCGACAAGAACCCTGGTGCCCTGCCCATTTGCTTTGACATTGCGGTGCTCGAAAAGTACCGGGAGGCAGGGTATACGCTCTTTCGCACCAAAAGCGCCGGGCGGGTGCAGGCGCCGGAAGGATGGCGACTGGACTTTGGGATTGTGGACGACGCTGGGGTCATCCACGCTTCGGCAGCCGACGTGTGCAAGCTCCCCCGGGCTGAGCGCCAACACTTTGCCGCCCACGTGCGCACGCCGCCCTTGAACGCCCGCTTTCTCAAGCTGCATATGGGCTTAGGCGCCTGTGTCGATGAGGGTGACGTCGAACATTGGGACGGCCGGCCCCGCAGCTAGGACTGGCCTTACCCCGCCATCGAGACCAGGCATAAACCGGCGCCTGCACCAAGCGCGTGCAGGCGCCTTTTTTCCTTAAGAGGCTTCGTTTTGGATGGAGGACCACATGCGGCGCGTTGCAGGGTTCATGCCCATTGGTACGGAATTTTCCCTCATCTGCAAAGATCACCGGGGAAAGGATGGGCGCAAAGAATGACTACCGACGTCGTGCTGGTGGAAGGCGTGCGGACGGCTATCGGGCGTTTCGGCGGGGCTCTGAGCCCGCTGTCCGCCAGCGACCTGGGTGCGGCGGTCATTCGCGAGGTTTTGCGACGCGCCAACCTGGAGCCGGCGCAAGTGGACGAGGTCGTCATAGGCTGCGTGGGGCAGGTGGCGGAGGACGCCTATATCGCCCGCACGTCGTCTATCAAGGCGGGGTTGCCCAAAGAAGTGCCGGCGTACGCGGTCAACCGCCTGTGCTCCTCGGGGCTGCAGTCCATCGTCTCCGCTGGACAAGCTATCCGCCTCGGCGAGGCGGAGGTGGTGGTGGCCGGCGGCGTGGAATCCATGTCCAACTTCCCCTATTTCGTGCGCCAGGCCCGCTTTGGCTATCGCATGGGACATGGGACGTTGGAGGACGGCCTCATCGTGACGTTAAGCGATCCGTTCCGCCGCTATCATATGGGCGTCACGGCGGAAAACGTGGCGGAGCGATGGGGAATTGATCGCACCGCGCAGGACCAGGTCGCTCTCCGCAGTCAGCAGCGGATGGCCGAGGCTATGCGCGCCGGGCTTTTCCGCGATCAGATCGTGCCCGTCACCGTGCAGGACCGCAAAGGAGAGCGAGTGGTCGACACGGACGAACATCCCCGCCCGGACACAACTTTGGAACAACTGGCCTCCCTGAAGCCGTCCTTTAAGGAAGGCGGCACCGTGACGGCCGGGAACTCGTCGGGGATTAACGACGGCGCAGCCGCCGTCGTGGTCATGTCAAGCGACAAAGCCCGCACGCTTGGGTTGAGGCCGCGGCTGGTGCTTAGGGCGGCGGCAGCGGCCGGAGTGGAGCCTGAGTACATGGGCATTGGGCCCGTGCCCGCAGTGCGCAAGGCGTTGGCGAGAGCTGGCCTCACCTTGAGCGACATCGATCTGATCGAGCTCAACGAGGCGTTTGCTGCTCAGGCCGAGGCGGTGGTGCGGGACCTCGGCTTGGACTGGGACCGCGTCAACGTCAACGGCGGCGCCATCGCCCACGGGCACCCGGTGGGGGCGACGGGAGCTATTCTGACTGTGAAGCTTATGTATGAAATGGAGCGACGGGGCGCCCGGTACGGCCTGGTGACCATGTGTATCGGCGGCGGGCAAGGCTTGGCCGCCGTGTTTGAGAACCCGGCCGCGTGAGGAGGCTCTGCGTGGGGAGGAGACGGAGCATGCGGAAGCGATGGAGACGACCGCAGCGGCGCAGCTCGGTCGCGGCGGCCACGATGGTGTTAGCCTTGCTTATTGCGGGTGCGGCTGCGGTTCAAGGTCAGGACATTCCCGTCAACACCGGGCTTCCGGAGCGGGTGATCGTTATCGAGCGAGACGGAGTCGAGATCGCCCGGTTCACGGTGGAGTTGGCCCTTACCCCCACGGAGCAGGCCATTGGCCTGATGGGCAGGACCGAGCTCGCGTCGGATCGCGGGATGCTCTTTATCTGGCCTACAGCGGACCGGGTCGCCATGTGGATGAAGAACACCTTGATCCCGTTGGATTTTCTGTTCATCCGCCCGGACGGCACCATCGCCTCGATCGTGCACAACGTGCAGCCGTGTCCGCCCCAGGGATTTTGTCCGGCGTATGCGGCGCCGGAGCCTGTCAACATGGTGCTAGAGGTCGGCGGCGGCCGCTCGCGGGAGCTCGGGATCGAGCCTGGGGACCGGCTCGTTTTGCCCGAGCGGCGTTCCCCATAAAGCCCCAGTAGGGCAATGAGAGTGCCGGCCGTTTGACGGCCGGCACTCTCGCGCCTAGGTCTCGGTACAGCCTGCGGCCGCGGCAAAGCCGGGGCACAGCCGGCGACTCAGTAGCCCCTGTCGAGGACGACCTGCTTGTGCAACGCTTCTCCCCGCAAATACCGGTCGAGGTTTTCCAGGAACGGCTGGCACACCTCCTGCGGCACCGACGGCCCTGACATGTGGGGTGTGACGTACACGTTTTCCATGGACCACAAGGGGTGATCGGGAGGAAGCGGTTCTTGTTCAAAGACATCCAAGGCCGCGCCGGCCAGCCGCCCGGAACGCAGCGCCGCCAGCAGCGCCTGTTCATCGATGAGCGCCCCGCGGCCGATGTTGATGAGGTACGCGCCCGGCTTCATGGCTGCGAAGGCCTGCGCATCGATCAGGCCCCTCGTTTCAGGTGTCAGCGGCAAGACGAGGACGACGAAGTCCGCCTCGGCCAAAAACGCGGGTAGTTGTTCGCGTCCCGCGTACATGCGCTCAACGCCTTCCACGGGACCCGGGGAACGCCGCCAGCCGACGACGGGCATCCCTAAAGCCGCCGCCAGGCGCGCCACTTC
>LZRQ01000166.1 GCA_002159155.1 Firmicutes bacterium ZCTH02-B6 | reverse complement strand
GTGCCCATGAGCGCCACGCCCACCGTGCTGCCCACGTTGCGGGCAAACTGAACGGTACCGGTAGCCACGCCCATGTCCCGGTACGGCACGGCGTTTTGCACGGCGAGGGTGTAAGTCTGCATGGAGGACCCGATCCCCGCACCGATGAGAACCATGCGCAGAAGCAACGCGGGCAGGGTGTCCTCGAGTCCCAGCTGCGTCAAGGACAGGAAACCGAGGGCCACCAGCGGCAGGCCCAGCAGCATCTGCGGCTTGTACCGGCCCGTTCGGGCGATGAGGAACCCGTTGGCCGCACTGACGAGAATGATCCCAAGGTCAAAGGGGATAAGGACGAAGCCCGAACTGGCCACGCCGAGCCCCATGACGCCTTGCGCGAACATGGGAACGTAGTAGATCGCGCCGAACATGGCCATGGCCAGCGCCATACTTGCCAGGCTGGAGCTGGCGAACACAGGGTTCTTCCATAGATAGAGCGGGATGACAGGTTCTGGGGAGCGGCGCTGGGTAAGGATGAACGCGGCCAGGAGCAGCGTCCCCACCGCATACAACCCGACAACGGGCGCCGAGTCCCATGGGTACTCGGTTCCGCCCCAGGTGGTGGCCAAGAGCACCGCCAATAGGCCGAGGGTGAGGGTGGCAAAGCCAACGTAGTCGATGCGGGCCGCGCGCTTGCGCACCGGAAGGTGCATGTACCGGAGGATAAACCACAAGGCGACCAGACCTACGGGAAGGTTCATAAGAAAGATCCAGCGCCACGAGAACTGCTCGGTGATCCACCCGCCCAACGGCGGACCGCTGACGCTTGCCACACCAAAGGCCATTCCCATAAGCCCTTGGTACTTGCCCCGCTCCCGCGGCGCGGCGATGTCGCCGATGATGGTCTGCGACAGGGGGACGAGCATGCCCATCGCGACGCCCTGGACGACCCGGGCCCCCACCAGCCACCAAAAGGTCTGAGCGGTGCCGGACAAAACGGAGGCGGCCATCAGCAGGATCAGACCGCCCACATAGAAGGGTTTGCGGCCAAACATATCCCCCAGCTTGCCGACGGCCGGCACCACCACAGCCGATGTGAGGCTCGCCCCGAGGGCGACCCAGCTGTAATGCTCCATCCCGCCTAGTTCCGCTACGATGCGGGGTAGGGCTGGGGCGACGGTCGTGAGATTGATGGCGGCGACGAGCATGCCCAGCATCAGCCCGGCGAACACCAGGCGCACTTGCCGGGGCGAAAGCGATCCGCCGTCAACGGCTGTTTCGGGGTTGGGGACGTCGTGTGAAACGGAAGCGGCCGCGCTGCGCTGCGCGGCCCGGGTACCTGTGTCGGTCAAACTCGTGCGCACCTCACTCATCCTCGATCCTAACGCCCTCGGGGGCCCCGGTCAACGGCGAGTAGGCGGCCAACGGTCGTAGAGCCGATTAGAGGGTGCCGGAGAAGCGGCCGGGGGGCAGCTTGGCGCGTCCGCTCAGCAGCCTGCGCATGGCGAGCCCGGCGGTAAACTGCGCAGTCGCCACCGTTACCACCGTTGCACCGGGTGGAGTGGACAGGTAGTAGGAGGCGTAAAGGCCGATCCAGGTCGCGGACAACCCACAGAGAACCGCGACCGTCATAAGGCGCTCGAGCCGGCGCACAAACAACGACGCGGTCGCAGCCGGCGTAATCATAAGCGCAACCACCAAAACGACCCCGACGGCTTGCAGCGACACCACCACCGTTAGCGCCACGAGGGACAAGAGCAGCCACTGCAGGCCGGCGACCGGCAAGCCGGCAGCCTCGGCTCCCTGGGGATCGAAGCTGATGTAGACGAGGTGCCGAAAGGCGGCCGCCAGCACGATGCCGGTGATGGCCGCCGCGGCCAGAATCCAGTAGATGTCTGCCGGTCGGATGGCCAGTACCGACCCGACCAGCAGAGCGGTGAGGTCCCCGGCAAAGTTGGGCCGCGCAGCCAGGCCCAGCACCCCGAGGGCGAAAGCGCCGGTGAAAAGGATGGCCAGGGAGGCATCGGCCCGCAAGCCCGTCTTGCGGCCCAGGACCGTCAGGCCTGCCGCGGTCAATAGGGCAAAGAGCAAGGCGCCCAGGTGTAGGGGAACGCCCAGCAGCATGGCCGCGACGAGCCCGCCAAAGGAGGCGTGGGCGACGGCGTCCCCGATGAATGCCAGGCCCTTGAGCATCACAAATGCTCCGACCACTCCGGCCAGGACGGCGATGAGCGACACGCCCACGAAGGCCCGTGTCATGAAGCTGAACTGAAAAGGCTCCGCAAAGAACTCAACGATGGTGCTCAAAGATGGTCACCCGTCCTTCGGCCGTGACGAGCGGTACGTGCCTGCCGAAGACGGCCAAGAGCTGCTCAGGCTTCAGTGCCTCTTCGGGCGGACCCTGGCAGATAACCTTGCCCCGCAGGCAGAGTACGGTGTCGAAATGGTCGGTGAGGCAGTTGAGATCATGGGTCGTCGCGATAACCGTGCGCCCGTCCCGCTTAAGATCGTCCACCACGTCCAGCAACTCGTGCTGGGCGGGGGCGTCGAGCCCGGTGGCCGGTTCGTCCAACAGGATGAGCTGAGCGTCCTGCAGGAGCGCCCTGGCCAAAAGCACCCGCTGCCGCTGGCCTCCCGACAACGCCCCTACGGGCCGCTGCGCCTCACTGGCGAGGCGCACCCTCTCCAGGGCTGCCATCGCTTGGTCCAACGCTCCCTTTCCAGGCGGCCGCCACCAGGGGGTTCGGGCCAGCAGCCCCTGCATCACGACATCGATGGCCCGGATAGGGAACTGCCAATCGATCTCCTCGAATTGGGGCAGATAAGCCAGGAGGTGCCGGGCTTCCTGCGGAGGGCGTCCAAAGATGCGCACTGTGCCCGTCATCGGCCGCAGCCGGCCGACCAGTGTGCGCAGGAGGGTCGACTTGCCACCGCCGTTGGGTCCGATGATGGCCGCTGACGTGCCGGCGGGGACAGTCCAGCTGATCCGGTCCAAGACGATGCGGTCTTCGTACCCGACGGTCACATCCTTGACTTCGACGCAGGTCCGGGTGTCGCCACCGGCCAAGGTGGGCCCTCCTTTCGCTGGTGCGGGATCAGTGCAGGAGTTCAACCAGCGTCTCGACGTTGGCCCGCATCATGGCTATATAGCTCGGAACGTCAGCCGTTAAGGAGTCGGTGTAGAGCGTCCCGAGACGCGCGCCAACCTCCCGGGCCAGGGTCTCTGCCAGTCGCGGGTCGATCTGGGGCTCGACAAACACCGCTGGCACTTGCCGTTCGCGCAAGATGCGGGCAAGTTGGGCCATGACCTGGGCCGGCGGCTCCCTGTCCGGATTCGTCACCAGAAACCCGGCCACTTCCAGTCCGTAGCGCCGGGCCAAGTAGGCGTACGCGTTGTGATAGGTTACCAGTATCCGGCGCTCGGGAGGGATGCGCTCAACCTGCGCGAAGATCCACCGGTCGAGCTCGTGGAGCTCGCTGACGTAGGCATCCGCCCGGGCGTAGTAGTATTGGGCGCCCTGTGGGTCAACGGCCGCCAGCGCCTCCGCAATGCGGCGCACGTAGTGGATCGCGTAGGTGACATCGAGCCAAAAGTGAGGATTGCCTTCTTCACCCTCGTGGGCGTGCAGCCCGTTGTCGGCCTCGTCGGGGTGCCAGTCGCCTTCTGCCGCCTCCAATGGGGTCAGGCCTTCGCTCAGTTCCAATGTCACCAGGCCCGGTCGCCCGGCGGTTTCGATGAGCCTCGGCGCCCAGAGTTCCAGCCCAAGACCGTTGTAAACGAAGAGGTCCGCGGCCCTGACGGCGCGGATCTCCCGGGGGGTCGGATCCCAGGCATGGGGGTCCGAACCCATGGGGACCAGCGAAGTCACCTCTACCCGCTGCCCACCCACGTTAGCGATGAGATCAGCGAAGACGCTAGTCGTCGTCACCACGCGGACGGTCCTGGCGGCTGCCCGGCTCTGGAGACGGAAAAAGGGGATGTCCATGAAGAGCATCAGGACCAGCAACGCGGCTAGGCCGGCGACAACGGCGAGGTGGGCCGGCCGCAGTCGGTTTGCCATCGGATATCCTTCCTCAGACGGGCGTTCCTGTGCGACAGGCCCGTGTTCGGTGTGTTAGTGAGACTTAGTATCAACAAGTATCTATAGTGTATCCCAGCAGGAGGGCGTTGTAAAGGGAAGTTCGCGTCGGTGGAGGAGGTTGCCGCGGCGACGCCCAAATGACTGCGCAAAAGCCTCAGCGGGCAGCGCTGCACTCAGCGCACAGGCCGACGATGTCCAGGTGATGGCCGTCGACCCGGTAGCCCGTCGCCTGCGCGATCCGAGCCAGGGAGTCTTCCATCGGGCACTCATCCAGGTAGGCCACGCGCCCGCACCGGCGGCAAATCAGCCGGTCCATGTGCTCCGGGCTGTGGCCGCTAGCGGGAGGGGTCACGACGTAGCGCTGGCAGCCGTCGGACAGGTGCAGGCGCGAGAGGACGCCGAGCTCCTGGAGCAGCCTAAGGGTGCGAAAGACGGTGGCTCGCCCCAGCCCCGTCGGGCGCAGCTCGGCATATAAGTCCTCGCCGGTGAAAGACTGCCGTTCCCAGGCGGCGACGGCCTGGATCAGCTGCACCCGCGGCTCGGTCACCCGGTGGCCGGCCTGCTCAAGGAGCCCTAGGATGTAGTCGACCAGGGCCGCCCGGCCGGCGTCCGCACGGTGCACCGAATGTGGTTCAACCCGGCGGCTGTCAGCACGCGTTCCCATGGCAATATCATGGCACGCGCATGCCCCATTGGCAAGGGCACCGCATGCGGCCGGGGGGCCGCATGGAAAGGTGCGGAGCAGGTCCGGCGGCCGGCCCGATCCCGCCCGCGGCGGTCGACAAGGCCCTCACGTGGACAGCCCCAAGAGGGACACCACGAGGAAAAAGTAGATGAGCAGGCTTGTGAAGTCCTTGACCGTCGTCAAGAATGGGTCGGCTCCCGCCGCATGGTCGAGGCCCAGCTTAAGGAGGGCCCAGGGCATAAGGAAGCCGAGGAAGCACGCCAGGGTGGAGGAGATGAACAGCGCCACCCCCACCGCGATGCCCAGCTGCGGCATGGCGTTGGGCGCTCCTTGCCAGAAGTAGGCGATGGCGCCGCCCACAGCGCCCAGAATGAGGCCTAACACCATCCCGACGCGCGTCTCCCACCACAGGTGGCGGAGGAAGCGGGACAAGTCGATGTGGCCCAGGGCCAGCCCGCGGGCAAAAATGGTGGTCGACTGCGTGCCGACGTTGCCGCCCATGTCCATGATCATGGGAATAAAGATCGCCGCCGCGGTGACGGACGTGATCACGTTTTCGAAGTGCTCGATGATGCGGCCGACCGCCAGGCCGCCTGCCAACGTGACCAGCAGGAAGAAAATGCGAACCCGCACCGGATACAGGATGGACCCCCGGGTGAGCCGCTCGCTGCGAACGACGTCGGTCCCTTGGCCAACAGGGGCGACGCCCGCCTTCTGATACATCGTTTCCGATGATTCCTCGTCCAGGATGTCCATCGCGTCATCAAAGGTGACCGCGCCCACGAGCCGGTTTTCCCGGTCCACCACGGGTACGGCGGGCACGTCCAACCGCTGCAGAAGGCGGGCTGCGGCCGTCGCGGCGTCGCTGGCCGCCACGCGGACGTCCGCCCCTTCAATAAGCCCGCTGACCGGTGCTTCCGGGTCGGACTTGACGAGATCGGTGAGACGGACGTACCCCTCATAGCGCCGGGTCGTATCGGTGATAAACACGACCGCGACACCCTCGCGCTTGAGCGGCGAGCGGCGCACGGCCTCCAGGGCCTCGCGTACTGTCGCGTGCCTGCGCACCATGACGTAGTTGGGACTCATGATTCGCCCGGCACTGTCGGGAGGATAATTAAGGAGCATGTGGATGAGCGCCCGGGTTTCGGGACGGAGGTCGGCCAGCAACCTCTTGGCCACCTTGGCGGGCAACTCGTCAAACAGAGCGGCCCGGTCGTCGGGGTCAAGTCCCTCAATGATGGTTATGGCTTCGGAGCTTTCCATGGCCAGCACCAGGGACCGCTGCTCGTCTGGGTTCAGCTGCTCAAAGGTGGCGATGGCCTGGTCTTTGTCCAACAGGCGAAAAGCGAGGGCTCTGTCCGCGTCGGACAGGTCGCTGAGAACCCGGGCCGCGTCCGCGGGCGGCAACCGGTTGAGCAAGGCCTTGGCCGTCTCAAAATCGTGATCGTGCAGCCGTTGGGCGATGAGTGCCGCCGGCATGACTCTTCCCCCCAAAGCCCCGCCATCCGCCGCGGGCCGGGAAGCAAGAGCTGGCCGGGGAAAGCCTCAGAAGGTTGGACGCCGCGCCGGATGGAGAGCCGCATGGATGGCCACGGCAATGACCGTGGACATGAGGTAAACCGGTCTACTGGGACCGTCGTAATCCACGGACGAACACCTCCTTGCGGCGTCGGTCTCCGGCGCCCAGTGGAGTTATACCAACCTGGGCGCGGGTTGTCAACGCTGCCGCAAGGGGTATAATGAGTCTCGAATGCCGGTTTCGGCGGGATCTTTCTTTAGAGGAGGGATTGGTGTGGGGCGGATCGTCACGGGTATCGCCGCTGTTGTCTTGATGCTTGGACTGCTGGTCGGGGGGGCCGCGGAAGCGCACCAGACTCATGCGGTGGGCCCCGAGGGCGAGTATCTGGTCATCTTCGGCTTTGAGAAGGAGCCAATCTACACGGAGGAGCGCAACGGGCTGGACCTCATCGTCCGCCGGGCGGCGGATCGGGAGCCCGTGGCGTTTCTCGAGGAAACGCTGTTTGTGGAGATCGTATCACCCGACGGCCAGGTTCGGCGGCAGTTGCCCGTCCGGGCGCGGCACGGCCAGCCGGGTTACTACACGGCTGACATCGTCCTGACACAACCCGGCGTCTACACGGTGCGCGTCTGGGGCTTCATTTACGACGTGCAGTTTGACGTGGAGTTCCAGACCCACGAGGTCGCTCCCTTGGCCGAGCTGCGCTTCCCGTAAGGAGGGCGCGTCGCAGTGGTTCCCTGGAAACCTAGTTGCCTCGCCGCCGCACTGCTTCTGGTGACAACAGTGGGCATGTGGCTGGGCCTGACGCCTCCGGCCGGGGCGCATGCTTTCTTGTCCGGATCCGACCCGGCGCCCGAGGCGGTGCTGGACGACTTGCCTGGTGCAGTGCGCCTGTCCTTCTCCGAACCCGTAGAAGTCAACGCCAGCCTCTTTAAAGTGTATCCGCTGGCGGCAGATGACGATCTGCTGCGCCTCAAGGCGGCGGCTGGACAGCTGGTCAGCCGGGTGCTGCGCCAGCGGGGCGATGAGGATCAGCGAGCTGACGCAGGGGTGGCCGCGGACCGCGGCGCCAGCAGCGAGATCCAGATCTTGCTGAAGGAAGGCTTGGCGCCGGGGCCGTACGTGGTCATGTGGCGTGTACTCTCGGTTGATACGCACGTGACCGAGGGATTCTTTGTCTTTATCGTGCAGCCTGCCGGCGAGGAGTGACGTCGCTCAAGGCCGGTAAGGGGAGTCCGTTTTGACGTACCCGTTGCTGAAAGCTGCCCACTACATCGGGCTGGCCCTGTTTCTCGGCGGGCCGGCCTTTTGGCACTGGGTGAGCGGTGACAGCGGCCGCCCCGGCCGGCCCGGGCGGGGCGGCCTCGTTCTCTGGGCGGGCGGCTTTCTCCTGTTCGTCGCTTCAGGCTTCTTGGACGCGGCGCGGGCGGCCGCCGACCTGTACGGCTC
>LZRQ01000165.1 GCA_002159155.1 Firmicutes bacterium ZCTH02-B6 | reverse complement strand
GGCCCGCGCTGGATCACCCGCGGCCCGCCGGACTGGGCCAGTGACCAGGAGGGAAAGCCCAGTATCCCTAACGCCACCGCCAGCAGGGCGCAACACGCGGCAGACGCCCGAAATTTCCGCATGGCGACCTCCCATCGCCCCATCCGCCGCCGCAATGCCGCCGCTGGACGCAACCGGCCTGTTCCGTCCCTGCACTTTTCAGCAGGCCCGCTTCCGCCGTCGAAGGAGCATGAAGTGGAAAAACAAGTAAGGGACATTCCCGGTCCTGTTCCAGTCTCCTGCTGGCGGGGGATGTTTTTTCCGAAAATCAGCACCCCGCGTCATCGCCGGATTTTTCTTGCCGCCCCTCCTGGCAATGCAGGAACGGGGAACCAGCCAGAGAATTAGTCCCATCCAAGATCGCCCGGCTGGTCGGGCCAAGCCCTTTCCAACCCTACCCGCCTGCGGCTTCTGCACTGGCGTCTCTTCGTTGCCGCTCTCATCGCCAGTCAGCCAGCAAGTCCGTGCAGTTTACCCAAAGCATGAGAGGGGAGTTTGCGCGTGGGGGTATTGTCTTCGTTAAACCGCAGGGGGGCGGTGTGTCTGCCGGCGGGGCGAGGCAACCTGCCCGGGCGGCACAGCCGGGTTCCCCGGCTGCCGTTGGCGGCCTTTGTCCTCTTGCTCGCCTATGCCAGCCTCGCCAGTGCCCAGTTTGGCACCGGAATGGGCCAAGATTGGACCATCTTCGACGACCCGCAAGGTCGGTTTTCCCTGCGGATCCCACCCGGCTGGACATTTCAACCCGACATGAGTGACGACGACTTGTTTGTCTTTTACGGGACGGGCGACCACGATCTGCTGTTTGTCGAGCTCGTCTCGCCTGCGACGCCCAGCGGCCAACCGGCTGCGGAGGCCCAGGAAGCTCTTCGCTTCCTGAGCGGGCCCAGCGGCCCGGCCGGCTTTCAGCTCGTCAGCGCACCCACGGCCGGCAGCCTCGCGGGCAAAGAGGCCAGCTTTATCGTATACGGCTATCGTGAGGGCGGCGTGTCGCTTTTGGAGGGCCGCGCCTTTGTGCAATACGATGGGCGGCTGCTTTCTGTGGCCTTTGCCGACGAGGCGGTCCGCTTTAACAACCAAGTGCCGACGTTCAACGCTGTCATGCAGACGCTGGTGCTCCATGAAACCGCTCGCCCGCAGGCGCCGGCTGCCGGCTTTGGCGTAGGCGCCGGTCTTGAGGGCGGCCCGGCTTCCGGGATGGCGGGCGTGGCCGGCGGGGTGCCCTCCGGCCAGGCCGCCGGCGCATCGCCCGTGCCCGTCGTGTTTCCCTCGGCACCCGGCACGCCGCCAGGCCCGACCGGCGGCTATTACACCAGTCCTGGCGGCCATTACCGCTTCGCCGTTCCCGGCGACTGGGAGCTGTGGGAGGAGCAGTCCACGGCCCGGGGCGACGCCATCGAGCCTTGGCACGGGGTGCTACCTTTCGGAAGCCGCTCCACGACTAAGAGCCTCTTCCTGTGGGACTACTTCGATGAGTGGGAGCAGAAAGGCGCCCAGTACGAGATCCTGCTGGCGGTCATCGACAACGTGCCCGTCACGGTCCAGCAGGCGCTGGAAGAGCTCAAGAACAACGTGATGGGCCAGTATGCTTACATCTACACCGTCTCCACCCGCCGGGCGCGTCTCGGCGGGCAGGCGGGCGTCGCGGCGGATATCGTAGTGCGGCCCAAC
Source organism: Firmicutes bacterium ZCTH02-B6 (assembly GCA_002159155.1). GTDB lineage: Bacteria > Bacillota > Limnochordia > Limnochordales > ZCTH02-B6 > ZCTH02-B6. The sequence goes on along the minus strand of LZRQ01000165.1, from coordinate 6,089 downwards.
TACACCGAGCCGTGGTCCGCCGTGGACCTGTGGTACCGGACCGTGACTTTCTACGCCCTCAAGTCCGGCAGCACGTTCTTTGTATGGGTCATCCCCAAGGAGATCGAGGACAACCCCGTGGTCGTCGCTGCTATGGAGAGCTTTGAATGGCTCGGGCGCTGACGGAAAACGGCGCCCGGGGGTCCGCGGACGCCTGGCATGACGCCGTGGGCCGGCATCGCCCGGCCCACGGCCGTCTTATCTCCCGGGTAATCGCGGCCTGGGTGCTGGTGGCCAGCGGGGTCTTGAGCCTCGTCTTTCCAGCCCTCGCCCAGAGTCGCACCTTGCCGACCCGGCTGGGCGGTGCACCAGGCGGCAGCGACGTCGCTCCAGGCGCGAGCGCCAGCGCGGCGGAAACCGCCGGTGCCTTCGCGCCGTTCTCGGAGGTTTCACCGGCCGAGGCTGGGGTCCTTGCGTTTTCGGGGCCCATGGCCGCCGACCGCACGGGCCGGCTGCTCATGGTTGTGCCCGCGGGCGACGGATACGGGGTGCTCCGGCTCTTCCCGGCTCTGCAGGGTACAGCTGACGTGCCCTTTGAAACGGTCTACCGCCGCAAGGGCGTCGTGGCGTCGGGGCTGGCCGTCGGCCCCGACGGGTCGATCTGCATCGGCTGGAACGGCGGGCTTGACTGCATCGACCCCGAAGGCCGCGTTGGGCACTTGGCGGACAACCTCTTGGTGGGCACCATCGCGGTGACCATTGCCTCTGACGGCTACGTGTGGGCCTTGCGCAGCGCGGGCGGCGGTACGTCGGACCTGCAGCTCGTGCGGGTGGACCCGGGCCTGACCCGGGCCCAGCGAGTGCTGACATTGCGCCGTACGGTGCAGGGATTCGCCGGCAACGGCCTGGCGGCGGGGCCGGGCGGCAGTGTGCTGCTGCCAGTCATCGAAAACGGCCTCCACCGGGTGCTGCGGGTTGAGGCGGACGGGCAGTTTTCCCGCGTCCAAGGCTTTTTCCAGCTGGGTGGCGGTGTCGTCCTTGATGGAGCCGGCGCCGTGTACGTCCCGGGCGTCAAGCGTCCCCAATCCACACAAGAGCAGCGCAATCCCCAGGACGTCGTGTTCGTGCACGGCGACGGGATCGCTGCGGAATGGGCAGCCCGGTTTCCCCTGCAGCCCAGTGGCGCCCGGTTTAGCGGTCACTTGGCCCTGGGAGGAGACGGGACGCTGTACTTGACCCGTTGGCAGCGAGTAATGCTCGGGGGAGCGCCCGCGGAGAGGTTCGTCTTGTGGCGGGTCCCGGTTGGACGCGCCGGACTCACCGCCCGGGGAAACGCGATCGACTTCCGCATCCCCTTTTTGAACGCCTTGGCCAATCCGCGCCTCGACGCGCCGCACTACGCGGGCCCGGTGGTGGCGGCGCGCGGGGCGGTCGTAGAGCTTTTGGGCATCAACTTTGACGGCAAGCGCGGCCAGCGCCGGGTGCTCATCAACGGCGAGCCCGCCCCGATCCAGGTTTGGACGGAAGACCGCATCCTGGTGCGCATACCGCTCACCGCGCCTGGAGGGCCAGTCGCGGTGCAGGTGGCCATCGACGGCGTGGTGTCCAACGAGGAGACCCTTGAGGTAAAGACCCCGGAGGTGCCGGGGTGGTTTCAAATCGGCTCGCCGGCCCATGCGGCCACCTTGCGGCAGCTCTCCACCGTCAGCGGCTATTCGGCCCGGATCATCATCGCGGGCGTCACCGACTCGGGCGAGCGGGTCCACCTGGAGGAGACCATGGAAACCCCAGGGCTGTTTCAAATCCGCCTGCCCAATGGCCGGTATCAGGCCCGTTTCTCGGCGGCGTACCTGCAGAGCGCCGTGATGTACGGCAACAACTTCTCGTATCTCGGTTCATCGTTTGCGCCCGTGCAAGTTCCCGAGCAGGCGACGGCGTTCCGCATCAGCGACCAGAATCCCGTCGTCGTGTGGACGCCCGATCTGATGGCTTCCCCGCCCGCAGCGGCCCAACCTGGCCATCAGCCGGGCAACTGACTCCTGGATCAGGAAAGCGCGTACGACAAGAAACTCACCACCACGGGCCAGCTGGGGGCGTCATGTGGAGGGCGACGGACGATGGACGACCGCAAGATGGACGACCGCAAGATGGACGACGGCAAGGTGAACCGGGGCTACGCGGCTGGACAGCGCTGGCCGGCCGTGGGAGCGTTCATCCTTTGGCTGGTCATGCTCGCCGGTCCAGTCAGCCCTTTTATCCCGGCGGCGTCTGGCCAGGACCTCTTTGGCGACCTCTGGACCGGCATCGAGGTCTTGATCGGACAGTCAGTGGCCCAAAACGTGATGGAAGAGTACGGGCCGCCGGTGCGCCTTGCCCCCGCCTACCAGCAGTGGGTGGACGCCATCTTTCACGCGGTGGCGGCTCAAGCCGGCCGGAACGAAATCTCCTACTCCCTCCAGATCCTTCACAGCGACGTGGTCAACGCCTTCGCCGCACCCGGCGGCTATGTTTTTGTCACGACCGGACTGCTGGCCCACATCGGCAGCGACCGGGATGCGCTAGCCAATGTGCTGGGACACGAGATCGCCCACGTCGAGCACCGGCACGGCATGAACACCATCGGGCGCCAGCTGGGCGTTGGGCTGCTCTTGCAACTGCTGTTTTCCAATAGTGACGAGGCATGGCAGACCGTGGCCGCCGTCGCGGCCCAGCTGGTCAGCCTCAGCTGGAGCCGGGAACAGGAGCACGAGTCCGACGACGTAGGACAGCGGCTGGCCGCGGCGGCGGGCTATGACCCCATGGGCATGGTGCGCTTCTTTGGCGTCCTCCGGCAGCTGGAGGGCGGAGAGAGCCCCTTCCTTGAGTTCTTGAGCACCCACCCCCTGACGTCGGAGCGCATCGAACGGGCGCAGCAGCGGGCGGAGACCTTGGTCGCAGCCAGTGCCGCCCGTCCGGGGACCCCCTCCCCGCCCATCACCCGCGCAGCGGCCCAGCCTCCTATCTCTCCTACCCGGCCGGCGGCCGCCGCCGGAGCACCCACCAGCGGTCCGCGTGTGCTCACCCGCGGTTCTGTCCCATTACCTGCCGACCCCGGTTCCGAAACGCCGGGCGGGGCGGAAAGGGACGCGGCCACCCAATTCGTATCCGTCACAGGTTTCTTCACCGTCGAGGTGCCGGATACTTGGTCCCACACCGCCCGGCAAGAGGCGCGGCAGACCGGTCTCTTGCTGGAGCTGGCGGACCCCGCCAGCCGGTTGTCATTGGCCATCTCCCGCGCCCCGGTCAACGGCGGGACGACGCCGGTCCAAACCGTCCGGGCGTGGCTCGCGCAACTGCAAGGGAACCGCTCCGCCTTTGAGTTGGTCGAGCCCGTCTGGGAACGGGTACTGGACGCTCGCAACGCCGCCTCTTTCGTGGCCAGCTGGACCGAGAGCGGAGACAGCTGGGCGTTCTACGGGACCGCTATCATTGTCGGCAACTACTCCTATACCTTCGGCTTCCTGCTCCCCCGGTCCGAGCTAGATAAGCACCGGGCAGTTATGGAACAAATCCTCGCCAGCTGGCGGCAGTCCCGGTAAGACCCGCACCGGGAGGCGAAAGCCGGGTGGCGGTATCACCGGCGTGCGTCCATGTTTTTGCGCCACAAGATCCCGGTCACGCGGGGTCAACGCGTGGCAGCCTGCGCCGCACATGAAGGCGGGACGGTAGTCGACCGTCCCGCCTTCCTGTTTCGCGGGCGCTCACTGCGACTTCAGCGGCTGCGATCCCCGCCGTAACCAACGCGCGAACGAGGCCCTGCCGGCCCCGTGGCATGCCTGACCCAGCCGGCCAGATCGTCAGGCTGCACCGTGTCGACGGCCACCTTGTTGACTCTGACCACCCCACACCTGAGGCACTGGTGCACTAGCTGATAGCCTTTCTTGCGCTTATAGGCGAGACCGACGGGCCGCATCAGCCCATGGCACGTGCTGCGCCGGTCGCCCGGCTGCACATCCACATGCTTGGAATACAGGCAAAACGGGCAATGGTTGCGGTAGCTCCCGTTGGTCAACGGCTCCACCTGGGCACCGCAGTGCTCGCATACAAACCCAGCATTTTGCTCTCGCTTGTTCATGCCCCCGACTCCCTCGCTGGTTTTGTGGAAACCAACTCGGGAGCAGGGTTCCGTCGCGTCTCCCCGCGTCAGAAAGCGGGTTCCAGGCTTGGCTAGCGCAGGGACCCATTCACCGCCCGCGACGGGCGATTACTTCCGGTTCCAGCTTCATCGCGACGTTCACGCGAATCCGGACCTCGACCGGCTTCGCCGGCCGCAGCTAGCGGCCGGGTTATACCGGCCACTGTGGCACGGCCCCCGCCGCGCCCCACCGGTCGGTGTGCGTCCAGCCCCACTGGCATCGGCATCGTCCCCTTCTAGGCACGAACAAGCATAAAGACGGCTTTCAGAGGATCACCTCCAACTCGCCGTTCGTCGCGCGCCTTCCACTTCGCTCCTTCTTTGTGCCCGTCCTGCCGCAGATCAAGGATCGGCGACCGCTGTGGCGGCAAGCCCCGGATCTCGTACCGGCACGGGCCACGGCCAGTGCCGAACCCGGGCCATCGCCGGTCCCCCCGCCACAGGAACGGCCGCCGCGCTTGCCGAATCAGGTTACCGTCGGTCACACAATTTGCTCACCAAGCGCAACTACGAGCACTTCAGGCTACACACAGCCAAAAGAGCGCCAATTCCATCGACGGGAGGGACGCTGTTTGGCCCGCCGGTTTGACCTGGAAGAGCTGCTGCGCCTGCCGTCCTACTACTTGCCCACCGTGTCCCCGACCCGCGACCAGGTGGCTTTCTACTGGAACCGCACGGGACGCATCGAACTGTACACCATGGATCTGCGCCGGGGCGGCGAGCCGGGGCAAGTCACCGATGGGCAGCTGCCCCGCTCGCCTGGGGCCGGTTTCAGCTGGCTACACGACGGAAGCGCCATCGTGTTTCCCAAGGACAACGACGGGGATGAGCAGCACAATCTCTACCTGCTGAATCTCACCGACGGCCGCACAGACCAATTGACCGACGCCCGCGCACAGCACCTCCCAGGCCACTGCTCTCCTGACGGCCGGGAGCTTCTGGTCATGTCCAACCGCAACGGACAGATGAACGTGTTCGCCTTGGACCTTGCGACTCGCATCCTCCGGCAGCTCACCCGTTTCGCCAGCCCCGCCCACACGTGCGGCTGGTCGGCGGACGGCAAGTGGGTGTTTGTCACCGCCAACGAGACCGATGATCTGACCAACGAAGATGTGTACCGGGTGAGCCGGGATGGCACCAAGGTGGAGCTGTTGTACTCCTCAGGCAAGGGAACCCAGGACAGCGCCGCCCGCGTCTCCGACGACGGCCGGTATCTCGCCGTCAACAGCGATGCGTCCGGTTTCTGCCAGCCGGTGGTGCTCGACCTCACCGACGGCACCACGCGGCGGCTGGGTGACGGGTCAGGTGAGGAATACGCGTCGGATTTTAGTCCCGACGGGGCGAAGCTTTTGAGTTTACTGGCCCGGGACGCTCGCACCTACGTAGTGGAAACCGATCTCGCGAGCGGCCGGCGACAGGTGCTGCCTTTGCCGGCCGGCGTCGTCTATGGGGCCCGGTACCTCTGGGACGGGCGCATCCTGGTCAACCACACAGACGCCCGGCATCGCCCGCGCCTGTTGGCGTTTGACCCACGGACCAACGAGCTCTCGGTGGTGCTGGAGGCCGAATACGGGCGGCTATCTCCCGATGACTTCGTAGACGCTCACTACGTCAGCTTCCCGTCCGACGACGGCTTGACCATCTACGGCATTCTTTACAAACCCCCGGTGGAACCCGGCAAAAAGCTGCCCGCCATCGTCTTTGTGCACGGCGGGCCGACGGCGCAGGACTATCTGATGTTCAACCCGGCGGTGCAGGTGTTTGCCAATCGCGGTTTTGCGGTACTCCAGGTCAACTACCGGGGCTCCATCGGCTATGGCCGCGCGTTCCAGGATATGAACATCGGCGACATCGGCGGCGGTGACGCCCGGGACGTGGCGGCCGGCGCCCGCTTTTTGGCACAGGATCCGGACATCGACCCCGAGCGCATCCTGTG
>LZRQ01000164.1 GCA_002159155.1 Firmicutes bacterium ZCTH02-B6 | reverse complement strand
GTACAGGAAAACCGATGAGCGCCATGCGGCGGCCCCGCCGCACCTCGCCTAGCCGCTCCAGGTGCGATACAACTGCCCGATCAATGCCTAGTTCTGTGGCCACCTCGTGCTGGGAGAGTCCTTGGGCCCGCCGCTCCAGCATCCGGTCGATGGCCCGCTGGATCTTGCGGCGGCTGATCAGCTTATCCCCAATGCGGATCAAGTCCATGGCGCCGCCTCCACCCGCCGCCTGTGCCAGCCACACTGTCGTTCACCCGCGGCCCGGGCGGTTTACGTGCACAAGATTGTGCACAGTTTCATCTTACCATACTCGCCTCAGCCCGTCACGCCAAAAGAAAAGGGCAGCCCTACGGCTGCCCTTGTTATGCGGCTTCCTCTTGCATGTCTGCCGGAGAGGGAAGACGCACCGGCTCGTCGGCCTGAGCGCCCAGACTGTCCAAGTGCTCCATGAGCGCCTGGGCGACCAATTCCGCGCTGTCGAGGCGCTGAACCAGCTGCTTGAGACGATTTGCCCGCGGCACGCCCTTAAGATACCACGCAATGGGCCGCCGCATCTCCCGTACCGCCGTGAATTCGCCCTTGAAACCGACCGCCATGCGCAGGTGGCGCACGGCCATCATGAGCTTATCGCGGGGCGACGGCGGGGGCAGCAGCTCCCCCGTCTCGAGATACTGCACCACCCGGCGAAAGATCCAGGGATCCCCTAGGCAGGCGCGCCCGATCATCACGGCGTCGCACCCGGTTTCCTCCAACATCCGCGCCGCGTCCTGGGGTGTAAAGACGTCTCCGTTACCAATCACCGGGACGTCCACTGCCTGCTTGACGAGCCGGATGATACCCCAGTCGGCCCGGCCGGTGTAAAACTGTTCGCGGGTGCGACCGTGAATGGCTATGGCTGCCACTCCGGCCCGCTCCAGCTCCCTGGCCACGTCCGGGGCCGTCACGTGGTTGTCGTCCCAGCCCTTGCGGATCTTGACAGTCACCGGCAAGTCAACCGCCTCGACCACCGCCCGGACCATGCGGCCCGCCCGCTGCGGATCCAGCATGAGGGCGCAGCCTTCGTCATTGCGGGTGATCTTGGGCACGGGACAACCCATGTTAATGTCCAGCAGGTCCGGACGCCGCTCGGCCACGTGGCGGGCCGCCTCCACCATCACGGCGGCTTCGCCGCCGAAGATCTGCAGTCCCACCGGGCGCTCCGCCGAATCGGTTTCCAGCAGCTTGAGCGTCTTGCGGTTGCCGTAGCAGATCCCCTTGGCCGAAACCAGCTCGCTGTAGACCAGGGCGGCCCCCAGTTCGCGGGCGATGAGGCGGAAAGGCAAATCCGTCACGCCTGCCATCGGGGCCATGACCACCGGGTGCTCCAGCTGGATGCCGCCAATGGTGGGCAAAGCTTGCCCTCCCCCTTTGGGCGCGTCGTCGTCCGCCAAGCGCTTACGCCTGCTCGCCGTACTTGCGGCGGAAACGTTCCACCCGGCCGCCCTTGGTCACCGTGCGCAGCTGCCGCTGCCCCGTGTAGAAGGGATGGCACTTGGAGCAGATCTCGACGCGCAGGTTTTCGACCGTCGAGCCCGTCTCAAAAGTCTCCCCGCAGGCGCATGTCACCGTAGTGCGATAGTACGGGGGGTGAATGCCAGTCTTCATCGCCCGTTCACCTCTCATCTGCGCTGCGGCCGCCCGCCTTCGCGGCGGCCAGGCCGGCATTCACACATTATAGCACATGCCGAGGGATGTCTGCAGAAATTGTTAATCCCCGACTCCGATCCACGTTGAGGATTGCAGCCCGAGCCATCGTTTTTCGCCCGCGTCCTCAGCGTGCATGTTCGCCTGTCGCTCCAAACGTGGAGGAATACCCGCAATAGAGGCGAATTTGCCGAAAAACGGGCCGGCGGGACAAGCATTCCCCCGGCCAGAACAGGGGTGTTCCATGATCACGCTCGAGCATCTGCACCGGGTCTGGGCCGCCATTGATCGCGAGTACATCGTTCAGCTGACCCGCCGGCTGGTCCAGACCCGCAGCGTCTATGAACCTGGCGTTCCCGGCAGCAACGAGGAAGCCGCCGCCCGGCTCGTCGCCGAGGAACTGAGAAATCTCGGGCTCACCGTGCACGTCGAGGAGGTCGCGCCGGGCCGCCCAAACGTTGTCGCCGACTGGGCGCCCGACCCGTCCGGTCCTTGCCTGCTCTTTGAAGGACACACCGACGTGGTGACCGAAGGGGACCCGGACCGGTGGACATATCCTCCCTTCTCCGCACACATGGTCGATGGCCGCATTTACGGCCGGGGCACGGCGGACATGAAAGGCGGCATCGCGGCCGCGATCGGAGCCGTGCGGGCGCTCATCCGCTCCCAAGTGCCGTTTCCGGGCCGAGTGCGGCTGGCCATCCTCGTTGATGAGGAAGGTCTGATGCTGGGGGTCAAGCACTTCATCCGCGCGGGCTGGGCGGACGGGGTCGACGGCGCGATCATCTGCGAGCCGGAGGAGAACGAGGTCTGCCTGACGCAGAAAGGCGCCATGCGAGTGCGGGTCGCGTTCACGGGCGCCATGGCCCACGGCGCCATGCCTCAGTCCGGGATCAATCCCATTCCGTGGGCGGCGCGGTTTGTGCAAGGCGTCGGCGAGTTGGAGCAAGCGCTCATCGCCCGCCACGGCCACCACCCTTTTCTCGGACGCCCGTCGGTGACACCGACGATCGTCCAGGCACCCGCCTATGGCCCGGCCCAGCTCAACGTCATCCCGGCCAGCGCCGAGGTGTACCTGGACATCCGCACGATTCCCGGGGTCGACCACGGTGCCTTGGAAACCGCCCTGCGAGACATCCTGGGCGGCATCAGGCGGTGGGATCCCCGCATGCAGGCAGAGCTGGATGTGTTTGAGCAGCGCCCGTGGACCGAGACATCTCCCGATACTCCCGTGGCTCAAGCCGTCGCCGAGGCGGTGCGCTTGGCCACGGGGAAAGAGCCCCGCTACGGCGGCGTGCCCGGGGCTACCGACGGGACGTTCCTGCACTCTTGGGCGGGCGTGCCCATCGTAACCATAGGGCCGGGCAATCGATTCATCCCGCACCAGGTCGACGAATATGTGGACGTCGAAGACTTGATGGAAGCGGCCCGCATCTACGCGGCGACCGCCCTGGTCTTTGTGCACCACCGCGAAGGCCGCGCCGGCGGCGCGTAGCGCTATGAACTGCTTGGTGGTCGGACCACTGGCCCGGCGCGCCGCGTCGCCTTTATACTCCTATTTAATAGGGAGGAATGTCGAGTGGACGTTGGCAACTTGCGTCACCCCCACCGTCGGAGTCGTTTGGGCCGGGTCATAGCCGTGCTCGCCATGGCCGCGGCCCTCAGTCTCGGGCTGCTGGTGCCGGCCATGGCGCAACAGCCGTCCCGCGGGGGACACTTGACCATCGCCCAGTCGGCCGAGCCGCCGGTGCTCGATCCATCGGCCACGACCGCCACCGCCGCCACGAGCATCGTGCACCACAACGTGCTCGAAGGTCTGGTCAAGGTGGACGGCAACGGCAACCTGGTGCCGGGCCTGGCCGAGTCATGGACGGTTTCGCCGGACGCCACCGAGTACGTGTTCCGTCTCCGCCAGGGGGTGCGGTTCCACAACGGCCAACCCTTCACCTCCGCGGACGTGAAGGCCAAGTTTGAAGTGGCGCGCGATCCCAACTCCGGCCACACCAATTACCTTTACTACGAGAACATCGCCGCGATCGAAACCCCGGACGACTACACGGTCATCTTCCGCATGTCCGAACCGGACGCGGAGTTCCTTTATAACCTGGCCCGGCCCGACTCGGTCATCCCGCCGGCCGGCTACGGTGAAGCCCAGCGCACGCACCCCATCGGCACCGGCCCGTTCCGGTTCGTAGAGTGGGTGCGGGGCAGTCACGTGCGCCTGGAGCGGTTTGACGGCTACTATAGGCCTGGCCTGCCGTATCTGGACGGCGTGACGTTCCGCTTCATTGCGGATCCCAACGCCCAAGTGGCTGCACTCCTGGCGGGCGACATCGACGCGATCGGCGGCGCGGTCACGGCGGAGCAGGCATTCCGGGTCCAGCAGGCGCCTGGTTTCAAGGTCATCGAAGGGCCCTCTACCAGCACCGTCGTGCTGGCCATGAACAATTCCCGGGCGCCGCTCAACGACGTGCGAGTGCGCCGGGCCATCAATCATGCCGTCAACAAGGAAGAAGTGATGGTCGGCGCCGAGTTCGGATTCGGGCAAGTCATCGGCTCCCACATGACGCCGGCGGAGCCGTACTACGCGGACATGACGGAGATGTACCCGTACGACCCGGCGCGGGCGCGCGCCTTCTTGGCTGAAGCCGGATACCCCAACGGTTTCCGCCTGACGTTGAGCCTGCCCAACTCCTATACGTACGCGGTACGAGCCGGCGAGATCATGGCGGAGCACCTGTCACGGGTCGGCATCCAGGTCGACATCGAGCTTGTCGAGTGGGCGACGTGGCTCTCCCGCATCTTTGGCCAAGCCGACTACGACTTGACGGTCATCGGCCATGCGGAGCCCATGGACATTAACATCTATGCCAATCCCAACTACTACTTCCGCTACGACAGCCCCGAGGCCCGGGCGCTCCTGGCGGAAGCGCGCAGCACGGGCAGCGAGGAAGGCCGGCGAGACGTGTACCGGCGCCTGCAAGAGCACATCGCCCGCGATGCGGTGAATGTCTGGGTCTACGCGCGTCCCTACTTTATCCTCAGCCGGACTGACCTCTACGGCTGGTGGGAGAAATTGCCCATGGTCATTACCGACGTCACGGAGGTCTACTTTGCCAGGTAACCTCGGCAGCTCGCTGGCAGGGAAGCGTCGCTGCCAGCGGTAAAGCGTTCCCGTGCACCAACGTGGGCGGCCGCGACCGGGATATCCCGGGCGCGGCCGCGCGCTGCCAGGGCCGCTCCTCACGGGCCAGCTGGGCCCTGGCAAAGCAGGGCTGAAGGAGCCGACGACCCACCATGCAGGTTTATCTCATCCGCCGGGCTATCACCTTCGCCGTCACCGTCTGGCTGGCGGCCTCCCTCGCCTTCGTGACGCTGCTCATCATCCCGGGCAATCCCGCCCAGATCATTCTGGGAATTGACGCGAGCCCATCGGCGGTAGCGGCCGTCGAACGCGCCCTAGGATTGGACGAGCCGCCCATGGTCCGTTACCTCCGCTGGCTCGGGGATCTCGCGCGGCTTGACCTGGGAACGTCGCTGGTCTACGGGGTACCTGTAGGGAGCCTTATTGCGGAGCGGCTGCGGGTCACCTTGCCCCTGACGATCATGGCGCTCGTGCTGGCTACTGTGCTCGGCGTGCCCTTGGGCCTGTTCGCGGCCCGCCGCCGCGGCAGTTGGGCCGACCTGGCAGCGACGGCCTTCGCCCAGATCGGCATCGCGACGCCCTCCTTCTGGCTCGGCATCTTCCTGATCCTGGTCTTCGCCGTCAACTTGCGCTGGCTGCCGGCGGGCGGATTCACCCCCTGGTCCCAAAACCCGGGCAAGGCCTTCTTATCCTTGGTTCTGCCGGCCTTTGCTCTCGGCCTCGCCCGGGCCGCCTCCTTGACCCGCATCGTGCGCTCAGCGGCCTTGGAGGTGCTATCCGCAGACTACATCCGCACGGCACGCGCCAAGGGCGTACCCGAAGGCGTGGTCATCCGGCGCCACGTGCTGCGCAACGCCCTGATCGCGGTGGCCACCGTCATCAGCCTGGAAACAGCACAACTGTTGGCAGGGGCCATCATCGTGGAAAACGTCTTTACCTTGCCTGGACTCGGGACGCTGGTGTTGAACGCCGTCAGCAACCGGGACTTTCCCCTGGTGCAAGGAATCGTAGTCTGCATCGCCTGCGTCATCCTGGTCCTGAGTCTTGTCACTGACATCTTGTACGCCTATCTCGATCCGAGGATCCGGTACTCATGAACCAAGGAACAGGTCAGAACAAGCTTACGGTTACCGCCCGCCGCCTGCGGGGACGGTGGAATCTCGTCGTTGGCGTCGTCATCCTGCTGGCGCTGGTCGCCACAGCGGTGGCCAGTTACTTCTACGTGCCCCATGACCCCAATCGCATCAGCGTCATGAACCGGTTCCAACCGCCCGGCGGGGAGTTCCGTCTCGGCACCGACCAGTTTGGGCGAGACTTGCTGAGCCGCATCATGGTGGGCAGCCGCGTCACCATCCTCGTGGGGGTAGTGGCGGTGGGCATCGGCCTGACGGCAGGCCTGCTCCTGGGCGGCCTCGCGGCGCAGTACGGCCGGTGGATCGACGAAACCCTCATGCGCCTCATGGACGCCGTGGCGGCCTATCCCCCGCTTTTGTTGGCGATTCTTTTTGGATCCATCATGGGCCCCGGAGTCGTCAGCGGCATGTTGGCCATCGGCATCGCCACCGTCCCGCTCTTCGCACGCTTGGTCCGGGCGAATTTCCTGACGCTGAGAGAAGCCGAGTTCGTCCAAGCGGCACGGGCGGCTGGGGCCAGCAACGCCCGGATCCTATGGCGGCACCTATTGCCCAACACCGCCGCCATCCTGCTGGTCCAGGCGACCATCGCCTTCGCCAACGCCATCTTGGCCGAAGCGGCCCTCAGCTACCTCGGCCTCGGCACCCAGCCTCCCCATCCAAGCTGGGGCCGCATGCTGCGGGAGGCCCAGGATTTCCTCGTTTTCTCCCCCTACCCAGCTCTAATGCCAGGCATGGCCATCGCTGTCACCGTCCTCGGCCTCAACCTCCTCGGCGACGGCCTGCGGGACTTGCTGGACCCAAAGACGCGATGAATAGAGACGACGAGTAGGCGCTTCAAGCGTTCACGCAGCGGCGATGGTGTTCGCCGGTGCGATGGCGTTTAGATGCCGGCAGCGCGGAGCGTGGCAGGCCCGACGGACAAGGAGAGTAAGGGCCGTGGAAAAAAGGGGCGGCGCTCAACGACGCCGCCCCTTTTTCCTACCGTTTGAGGTAATTCTCGGGATTAACGGCCGTCCCCCGATGACGGATCTCGAAATGCAGGTGGGGTCCAGTCGAGTTGCCGGTGTTGCCGCTGTAGGCGACCAGGTCGCCGCGCTTTACCCGTTGCCCCACCTTGACAACGATGCGGGAGTTGTGGGCGTAGCGGGTCTCCACCCCGTTGCCGTGGTCAATGATGACGAGGAGGCCGTAACTGCCCATAGAGCCCGCGTACGTGACGGTGCCGGCAGCGGCCGCTCGGACGGGGGTGCCTGTCGGCACGGCGATGTCCAGCCCGTAATGCATGCGGCCCCAGCGGGTGCCGTAGCGGGACGAGATACGTCCCTGCACCGGCCAGTCAAAGTTGCGCAACAACTGGCCGCTGGATGAGACAAGCTGCTCCCGCCGCAGGGCGACCGCCTGGGCTTGGGCGCCCGGGATCACCAGCTGTTGGCCGACCTGCAGCCGGCTCGGATCCGCCAGATGATTGACGGAGGCGATTTCCTGCATGCTGGCGTCGTATTTGCGTGCGATGTCCCAGAGGCTCTCGCCCCGCTGAACGGTGTGCAGCGCACCGCGCACGGTGAGAATCTTGAGCTCCTGGCCGACCTGGAGCCGGTTAATATCCACGAGATCGTTCGCGGCCACGATCGTGTCCACATCGATGTCGTAGCGCCGGGCGATGTCCCACAGAGTCTCGCCTTTGTGCACGGTGTGGGTCACGATCAAGGGCTGCGGCCCAGGGGTAGCTACGCTGGACGGTTGGTCCGCCGATTGGGCAGTCATCGCCTCAGCTTGTCCCAGCCTCGCGTCCGCGACCGCCACCTGTGCCTCTAGGATTTCCGTGTCGCCAGTGAGGTCGGTCCGGACT
>LZRQ01000163.1 GCA_002159155.1 Firmicutes bacterium ZCTH02-B6 | reverse complement strand
CCCATCGAATGCACCCATTCGACCACCTGGCGCAGCCGGGCGGGCGACGTCTGCGGCAGCACCCCGTGGCCCAGGTTGAAAATGTGCCCCGCCCGTCCAGCGACGCTGGCCAGTATTTCCTCGACCCGCCGGCGCAGCACGTCCTCGGGTGCCAGTAAAAGCACAGGATCCAGGTTGCCCTGCACGGCCACGTCAGGCCCAAGGAGATCCCAGGCCGCCGCCAGGTCCGCCCGCCAGTCCACCCCGATAACATCGCCGCCCGCTGCTCGCATCAGGGGCAGCAGGCCCAGCGTATTCACCCCAAAGTGGATTCGGGGAACGCCCAGATCCGCGGTTTCGGCAAACAACCGCCGCATGTGGGGGAGGACGAAGGCGCGGTAATCGGCGGGCGACAGACACCCCACCCAGCTGTCGAAGACTTGCACGGCGTGGGCGCCCGCTCGCACCTGCGCGCGCAGGTAGCGCACGGCCATGTCCGTCAGCCGCTCCAGCAACGCGTGCCACACCGCCGGCTCGCTATACATCATCGCCTTTGTCTTGAGAAACGCGCGGGTCGGCTGGCCTTCGATCAAGTAGCTCGCCAGCGTGAAGGGGCCGCCCACGAAACCGATGAGCGGCACGGGCAGCTCGCGCACGAGCAGCCGGATAGTCTCCAAGACGTACGCCAACGCCTCTGGCTCCAGGGGGCGCAGCCGCTGGACATCGGCCATGGTGGCGATGGGCTCGGCAACGACTGGTCCGACGCTCTCCTTCAGCTCATAGTCCACGCCCATGGGCCCCAGGGGAACCATGATGTCGGAAAACAGGATGGCCGCGTCCACACCCAGCTGTTCCACGGGTAACCGGGTCACCTGGGCACAAAGCTCCGGCTGCCGGCAGATCTCAAGCAGCGTGTACCGCTCCCGCAAGGCCCGGTACTCGGGCTGGTAGCGGCCCGCCTGGCGCATGAACCAAACCGGCGTCCGGTCCACCGGCTCCCGCCGGCAGGCGCGCAAAAAGCGGTCATTCCAGGGCGGCATGGGCATAACTCCTGTCCAAGAGGGTGCTCGGGTCCTAGGTCTGCGATCACCATACCGTTGCCCTGAAACAAGAAAAAGGGACGTTTGTCCCTTTTCCCTGCGGCTTGTACGGCCTTCTACTAGGCTATCCCAGTCGGCCGCTTGCCATCGGCCGCTACTCCTCCAGCGTGGACACGTCGCCGATGGGTAAGCCCAGTTCCTGGGCCTTCAAGAGCCGGCGCATGATCTTGCCGCTCCGAGTCTTAGGTAGGCTGTCCACGACCTGGATGTCGTCGGGCACCGCGATCGGCCCGATATTTTGGCGGATGAACTGCTTGAGTTCGCTAACCAGGGCTTCGCCCGCGTCATAGCCCTTTCTGAGAATGACGAATGCCTTGATCGACTCGCCTTTGACCGGGTGCGGCTTGCCGATGACGGCGGCCTCGGCCACTGCCGGATGGCCCACCAGGGCACTTTCGATTTCCATGCTGCCCAGACGATACCCCGAGACGCTGATGACGTCGTCAACGCGGCCTTGGATCCAGAAGTACCCGTCCTCATCCTTGTGGGCAGCGTCGCCGGCGAAGTACATGCCCGGGATCGTGTTCCAGTAGACTTCATAGCGCTTGGGATCGTTGAAAATGGTACGCATCATGGACGGCCACGGTTGCTTGATGACCAGATACCCGCCGCGGTTGGCGTCCACCGGTTGGCCGCTACGGTCCACCACATCCGCTTCGATCCCCAAAAACGGCCGGGTGGCCGAACCCGGTTTCAACGGCGTGATAGGAGTCGGCGTGATCAGGATGCTGCCTGTCTCCGTCTGCCACCACGTGTCCATGATGGGCACCTGCCCGCGCCCGATCTTCTCCCGGTACCACACCCACGCCTCGGGGTTGATCGGCTCGCCCACGCTGCCGAGCAGCCGCAGGCTCGACAGGTCATACTGGGCGGGCCACTGGTCGCCGTGGCGCATGAGCCCCCGAATGGCGGTCGGCGCCGTGTAAAAGATGGTGACGCCGTAGCGCTGCACGATGGACCAAAAACGCCCGGGATCCGGGTAGGTGGGGGCGCCCTCGTAAAAAACGCTGGTGACGCCGTTGATGAGCGGACCGTACACGATGTAGCTGTGGCCCGTCACCCACCCGGGATCGGCGGTACACCAGAAAATGTCGTCGGGCTGCACGTCAAACACGAAACGGGCCGTGGTGTATACCCCGACCATGTAGCCGCCGTGGGTGTGGACGACACCCTTGGGCTTACCGGTTGTCCCGGAGGTGTAAAGAATGAATAGCGGGTGCTCGCTGTCCACGGGCTCCACCGGGTGCCGGTCGGCTCCGGACGCCACCAGTTCAGCCCAATCCACGTCGCGGCCCGCCTGCCACGGGATATCGGTGCCGGTGCGGCGCACCACGATCACGTGCTCCACGGTGTCGTTGTCCCGCAGGGCCTCGTCCACCACGCTCTTGCGCTCGACCAGCTTGCCCTGGTAGTAATAGCCGTCGCATGCGATGACCGCCTTAGCCTGCGCATCGTTGATCCGGTCCCGCAACGCCGGCGCGCTGAAGGCCGAGTACACCACCGAGTGCACCGCCCCCAACCGGGCTACGGCCAGCATTGAAATGATCTGTTCCGGAATCCGAGGCAGGTAAATGATGACCCGGTCGCCCTTTGTGATGCCCAGTTTGCTCAGGGCGCTGGCCGCCCGGTTGACCTCCTGGTACAAGTCCGCGTAGGACAAAGTGCGCCGTGCACCGTCCTCGCCTTCCCAGTAGAAAGCCACCTTGTTGCGCACCGGCGTACGCATGTGCCGGTCCAGCGCGTTGTGCACGATGTTGCACTGGGCCCCCACAAACCACTGCACGTAAGGCGGTTCCCAGCGGCGCACCGTCTTCCAAGGTTTCATCCACTCAAGCTCTCGGGCCATCTCGCTCCAAAACTCTTCCGGGTTGGCCACCGACCAGCGGTAGAGCTCGTCCCACGTCGAGAAACCTTTGCTGCGCATGTACGCAGTGATGTTGGCCCGGGAGACCGTTGAGTCGTCGGGCTCGTACAGCCGCGTTTCCTTGAGAAACCGGTCGGTATGCTCAAACTGTAGCGCCATCGGGATCCTCCTCCCCACCGCGCGCCGGGCGGCCACCGGCGGCAGCGGATCGTGGTTTCATCGGAACAAACTGGGCAGCCACAAGGTGACCGCAGGCACGTAGGCCACGATCAGCAGAACGATGACGCAGGCCGCGAGCAAAGGCAAGAGCTGGCGCGCCACCTCCTCCAGCCGCTTGCGGCTGATGGCTGTAACGATGAACAGGCATGTGCCTACAGGCGGTGTCACCAGGCCTATGGTGAGACCTAGCACCATGACGACGCCAAACTGGATCACGTCCATGCCCAGCTGCCGGGCCAAAGGCAGCAGCACCGGCGTCAAGATGATCAGGGCGGCGGCCGGTTCGAGGAACGTGCCGATCAAAAGCAACAGGACAAGAAGCAAGAGGGTCAACAGCCAGCCCTGATCCGTCAAAGACAGCATCGACGCCGCCACCAGTTGGGGCACTTGCTGACTGGCCAACACGAAGGCCAGCCCTTGGCTGAAGCCGATGACCAGCATCACGACACCGGTGGAAGTGGCGGCGCTGATGAGCGCCTGGGGCACGTCGCGCCAGGTAAACTCCTTGTAGATGTACTTTCCGACTATAAAGGCCACGAGCACCCCGACGGCCGCGGCTTCCGTCGGAGTAAAGACGCCGCCCAGGATACCACCCAAGAGGATGAGCGGTAACAGCAGCCCGAAACTGGCTTCTTTGAAGCTGTCCACCAGTTCCTTCCAGGTAAACTGGGTCTCGGCACCGATGCCTTCCTTCCGGCAGATCCACCAGGCCACGATCATTTGGGTCAACGCCATCAAAAGACCCGGTATGATGCCGGCCACAAACAGCGCGGAAATGGACGTGCCCGCGATGACGCCGTAAAGAATCATCGGGATGCTGGGCGGGATGATGGGGCCGATCAGCGACGAACTGGCCGTCACGGCAGCGCTGAACTGGGAGGTGTAACCGGCCCGCACCATGGCCGGGATGAGGATGGAACCCAGGGCCGAAGCGTCGGCAGCAGCGGAACCGCTGATGCCCGCGAAGAACACGCTGGCCAAGATGTTAACGTGGGCCAGTCCCCCGGTGATATGGCCCACCAGCGCCCTGGAAAACCGGATAAGACGATGACTGATACCGCCGGCGTTCATGAGGGCCCCGACCAACATGAACAAGGGCACGGCCATCATAGGAAACGAGTCGGTGGACGTAAAGAGGCGCTGCGGGATGAGTGCCACCGGCAAGAACCCGTCTAGGACAAAGAAAAGCAGCGCCGTCAAACCGAGGACGAAGGGGATCGGCACGCCAAGAACGAGCAGGACGAAAAAGGCGCCGACGAGCATCCACGTCATGAACTGTACCGCTCCTCTACCACCGGCGTCGCTGCGGCGCCGTCGACGCCCGCCTGCCCGCTTTTGCCGAACAGAACCAGCAGGTCACCGACGAGGAAACGCACCACATGGACGGCCATCACCAGCGCCCCCACCCACACCGCCGCGTAGGGGTACGTCATGGAAATGCGCATAGCCGGCGAGCGCTGCCAGGCGTTCATCTGCGCGATCTGGAACCCCTCCCGGGCCACCACCAGCAAGAGCACTAGGACCAGCCCATGCGCCAGCACGTTTACCGCTACGCGAGCCCGGGAAGGCAGCCGGTCCACGAGCAACGTCAGCCCGGGATGGAAATGAAGGCGCAGCGCGATGGACGCTCCCAGAATGGAGGACCACACGAACAGGTAACGGGCCGCTTCCTCCGACCACGGCAGCGAATGTTGCAACACGTAGCGGAAAAAGACCTGCGCGATGAGGAGCACGCTCATGACGGCCACAAAGACGGCACAAACCCACCGGGCCAACTGGTCTAGCGCGTCACTCAATCGCGTCATCCAGCGCAGCAATGTCACCGCTTTCCCTCCAACCGTCTTCCCGTGCGCAGACCAGCCTCCGGCGGCCGCCGGGCCGGGGAGGCCGGCGGCCGCCGAGCCTGTTGCCGCAGCTTACCGCCCAGCGTTGAGGACGGCTTGGATCAAGTCAGCACCCAACTGCGCCTCGAACTGGCGGTAAACGGGAGCCATCGCTTCCTGGAATGCCGCCTTGTCAGGATAGGTCACCTGCATGCCGAGGCGCTCGAGCTCCGCGACTTGCTCCCGCTCCATGCGCCGGGCCACATCCCGCTGGTACCGGGAGACCTCCCGTGCGACATCGATAAGCGCCTGCTGCAGGTCAGGCGGCATGGAGCGGAACCGGGCCTCGTTCATGATGATGATGGCCGGGGCATAGAAGTGGCCGGTCATGGCCAGGTGCCGGTTGACTTCGTAGATCCGGTGGCTGAGGAGCACCGGAATTGGGTTTTCCTGGCCGTCAATAACGCCCTGCTGCAAGGCGGTGTACACTTCGCCCCACGACATGGGTGTGGCGCTGGCACCCAAGGCCTGGAAGGAAGCCACATGGATCGGGTTCTCCTGGACGCGGATCTTGAGCCCCCGGACATCCTCAGGCGTGTGGATGGGCCGCCGGCTGTTGGTCACATAGCGGAAACCTTGCTCCCACAAGGCGAGGGGCTTGATGTTCACGCGGGCCGCTTCGATCATCTGCAGGATGAGGTCGCCCACCGGCCCGTCCATCACAGCGTCCACATGATCGTAGTCGCGGAAAATGAAAGGCAGATCCATGACGGCCATGCGGGGCACCCAGTTGGCCAGCACCGCCGTGCCGGTGATCACGATGTCGATGGCGCCCAGCTGCAGCGACTCCACCTGCTCCCGCTCGCCCGCGCCCAGTTGGCCGTCGGAAAACACCGTCACCTGGATGCGCCCGTTGGTGCGCTCCTCGATGAGGCGCTCAAACTCCAGCGCGCCATAGTGATACGGGTGCTCCTGGGCCACGACATGGCTGACCCGCAGGTTATAGGTCTGGGCGGAAACGGTCCCAACCCCAGTCAGGACCAGTGCCCCGACCAGGCAAACTGCCAGCAACGCGGTCCAACTGCGATACATGCTGTGACTCCTCCCTCGCTCGTCACATTCGCAACGTGACCGTCTTCAACTGCGTGTAGGAGAGCAAGCCCTCCATCCCCTTTTCACGCCCAAAACCGCTGCGTTTGTAGCCGCCAAAGGGTAGCTCCACCCCTCCTCCCGCACCATAGGCATTGATGAACACCTGTCCAGCCAAGAGGCGCCGCGCCAAACGGTGGGCCCGGCCCGCGTCCTTGGTCCAGACGCCGGCGACCAGGCCGTAATCCGTGCCGTTGGCCAACTCGACCGCCTCTTCCTCATCGTCGAAGGGCAGCACGACCAGTACAGGCCCAAAGACTTCCTCGCAGGCGACGGCCATGCCCGGCGCCACGCCGGTGAACAGGGTCGGCGCGAAGAAATACCCGCGGGCGAGCGTCGGGTCGTCAGGGATCGTGCCACCGCAGACGAGGGTGGCGCCTGCTTGCCGTGCCCCCTCCACGTACCGGACGACCCGGGTGCGCTGCTCCTCGGTGACCAATGGACCCAGATCCGGATCCTCCAGGCCTGGCCCGATACGGACCCGGGCAAAGGCGTCCCGGATATACAACACCGCCTCATCGTGCACCGAGCGCTGCACCAAAAGGCGCGAGCCCGCGGAACACGTTTGGCCCGCGTTCTGAAGAATGGCCCGGACGGTCGTGGCCAGAGCCTGCTCCAGGTCCGCATCGGCGAAGACGATCTGCGGCGACTTGCCCCCTAGTTCCAGGGTGACGGGCGTTATCCGCCGGGCTGCAGCTTGCATTACGAAGGTGCCGGTAGCGACCGAGCCGGTGAAGCTCAAGTGATCGATACCGGGATGGCCAGCCAGATGGGCCCCCGCCTCGGGTCCGAAACCCGGGACCACGTTGAGAACCCCAGGCGGCAAGCCGCACTCAAGGGCAATGCGGGCCACCTCGACAGCGGTGAGCGGCGCTTGTTCGGCGGGTTTGAGCACCACCGCGTTGCCCGCGGCCAGCGCCGCACCCACGCACCGCCCGACCATCTGCAAGGGGTAGTTCCAGGGGATGATGATGCCGCATACGCCCCAAGGCTCGCGCAGTGTATATACCAGGTGGTCGTTGTCCAGCGGAATCGTGTGACCGAAGGCCTTGTCGGCCGCACCCGCGTAATACTCGAAGTACCGGGCCGCAACCCGCACGTCGACGCGGGCCTGCGAGATGGGCTTGCCCGTGTCCAGCGTTTCAAGAACGGCCAGCTCCTCGGACTTGGCGGTAATCGCGTCCGCTATGCGCGCCAGAATCCGGCCTCGCTCCGCCGGGGACACGCGACTCCAGACCGATTCGTACGCCCGGCGGGCAGCCTCCACCGCCCGATCGACATCCACTGCCTGCGCCCGGGCTACCGGCGCGAGCACCCGGCCATTGGCCGGATTGACCGTCGGGAACGTTTCACCCGACGCCGCGGGCATCTCACGCCCATCGATGATGAGGGGAACCCACTTGGGCAGCCGCGCCGCGGGCACGCCGTGGATGTCATCATCAGTAGTACGTTCCATGACCCACTCAGACATGGCGACCGCCGTCCACGTTGATCACCGCTCCGATGACGGCGGCAGCCTCGTCTGAAGCCAGAAACGCCGCAGCCGCCGCGACCTCTTCTGTCCGGATCAACCGGCCCAACGGAACCGAGTCGACGAAGGCCTTCCGTCCCGCCTCCGAGCCCGGGTCCGCCATAAATCCGGGGAGCATGGGGGTATCGGCGGGTCCAGGCGCGATGCAGTTC
>LZRQ01000162.1 GCA_002159155.1 Firmicutes bacterium ZCTH02-B6 | reverse complement strand
GTACTGGTGGATGAAAGCCAAGACCTCAACGGGGTTCAGGAGGAGATCCTGACGCGCATCTGCGGTGCGGTGGAGGACGGCGGGCGGTTGTTTATGGTCGGCGACGTCAAGCAGAGCATCTACCGGTTCCGCCAGGCCGATCCTAGCCTCTTCCTGGCCCGCTATCGCCGTGCGGAGCCGTTTGGTGCCGGGCTGGCTGCCGCACAGGCCGAGCGGCGCATCGATCTACAGGCTAACTTTCGCAGCCGGGCCGCCGTGGTGGACGGGGTCAACTTCATCTTCCGGCAAATTATGACCCCTGCGGCCGGCGAGATGGCCTACGACGCCGCCGCGGAGCTCGTTTTTCGGGCCCCGTACGGTCCCGGTGGGATGGAGGCGCCCATCGAGTTCCACCTGCTCGAGCGCGACAAGGACCTGCTGCGTGCCGCAGCGGAGGTGGGGCAGCCAGCCATGTCCGAGGTGGCCGCCGCGGTGGAGGCGCCGGTGGGCGAAGCGATCGCTGAGGCAGAGGAAGCGGAGGGGGGTGCCGCGGAGGAGGAAGCGGACGATACCATCGAGGATTTGAATGCCCTCGAACGGGAAGCGGTCGTTGCCGCGCAGCGCATCCGCGAACTAGTCATCGCCGGCGAGGCGCGGGTGTGGGACAAGGCTACCAGCAGCTACCGGCCGGCCCGCTACGGGGATGTGGCCGTCCTGCTCAGGGCTACACGCCACAAAGCCAACGCCGTACTTGACGTATTTGCCCGGTACGGGATACCCGCCTATGCGGAACTGGGCACGGGTTACTTTTCCGCCCTTGAGGTGGATACCATGCTTTCCCTCCTGCGAGTGCTCGACAACCCGCGCCAGGACATCCCGCTGGCGGCCGTGCTCCGGTCACCGATCGGCGGCTTCAGCGCGACGGCGTTGGCCCAAGTCCGAGCGGCCCACAAGGAGGGCGACTTCTTCGACGCGGTCTGTGCGGCCGCAGGCCGCGACGATCTGGGCGCCCTCGGCCGGCGGTTGCGGGATTTTTTGGCTCGAGTTGAGGACTGGCGCACAAGGGCACGGCGCGGGCCCCTGTCCGAATTGGTCTGGCAGCTGCTGCAGGAGACCGGCTACTTTGACTACGCGGGGGCCATGCCCGGAGGGCGCCAGCGTCAGGCCAACCTGAGAGCCCTCTATGAGCGGGCGCGCCAGTTTGACAACTTCGCCCGCCACGGACTGTCCCGTTTCCTGCGCTTCATCGAACGCCTGCAAAACGCCGCAGGGGATCTGGGCACGGCCCCGGCCGCTGGCGAGAGCGATGACGTAGTGCGGGTGATGAGTGTCCACAAGAGCAAAGGCCTCGAATTTCCCATTGTGTTTGTCCTGGACCTCGGGCGGAAATTCGAGGGCCGGGCCGGCCACCGGCACCTAGTGTTCCAACGGGATTTAGGCCTGGGCGCGGGCGTCGTCGACCCGGACCGGAGGATCGCCTGGCCGTCGCTGGTGCACGCTGCTGTCCGGGAGCGACGGCGCCGGGAGGAACTGGCTGAGGAGATGCGGGTGCTCTACGTGGCGTTGACGCGCGCCCGTGAGCGCCTCATCCTCATCGGCTCCGCGGTAGATGTGGCGCGCACTTGCAGGGACTGGGCAGCTGCGGCTGATTATCGGGGCTGGCCGTTGCCTGACAGTGACTTGCTCGCGGCCGCCAACTGGTTGGACTGGATTGGCCCAGCCCTTTGCCGTCACCGCGACGGTGCGCCGCTGCGGACCATCGCGGACCGGGGGGTTACGCCTGCGGATGAAACCGTCGCCCAGGACAGCTCCCGCTGGGACGTGCGGGTGTGGGACGCGCCGCGGGTCGTGGCCTTGACCGCGGCGGACGCGAGCGAGAGTCGTGACTGTCTTGTTGACTGGCGGGCGGTCTCTAGGCTAGAGCCATTGGACGGGGTGGATGACGGCCCGGCCCGGGCTTTGCTGGCCGAGCGCATCAGTTGGCGGTACCCGTGGCACCCGCTGGCAGGCCTGCCGGCCAAGCAAAGCGTCAGTGAGCTAAAGCGGCGCTGGGACCGGGCAGATGCGGAGGAACGGGAGGAAGGAGTACCCCGCGTCCGCCTGCCTGTGCGTCTCGCCCGTCGTCCCCGGTTTCTGCAGGCCGCCGGCCGGCCGTTGACGGCGGCAGAGCGCGGCACCGTAGTGCACCTGGTGCTGCAGCATCTTGATCTCAGGCGACCGCTGGACGAAAACGGTCTCTTGGTGCAAGTGCAAGCGATGGCCGCCCGCGGTTTGCTTACGGCCGAACAAGTCTCCGCCGTCGACACGGGGCAGCTGGCGCGGTTTTTCGCGTCCACCCTCGGCCAGCGACTGCAGCGCCATGCCGACCACGTCCGCCGCGAAATCCCGTTTACGCTCGCTCTGTCCGCAGCGGAAGTTTACCCGCATCTCGACCCGGTGGCAGCTGCAGACGAACGGGTGGTCGTTCAGGGCGTTATCGACTGTCTCATCGTGTTTCCCGGTGAGCTGGTACTGTTGGACTTTAAGACCGACGCCATCGCCCCCGACGCGCTGGGGAAAGCCGCGCAGTTGTACGACGGCCAGATCGCGCTTTACCGCCGCGCCGTCGAGGAGATTTACGGGCGGCCCGTAACCGAGGCATACCTGGTGTTTCTGGCGGCGGGCGAAGCGGTCAGGATGTGAGGAGTAGGGGTTCAGGCCGCAGGTTGTGCCTGGATGCCGGCCGAAGCGCCGGGCTGATGGGCGCCGATGCGCCACGAGGCCGCTGCAGCGACAAACAGCAGTCCCGCGGCGGCGACGAAGGCGACACTGTAGTCGCCCAGGGTGTCAAAGGCCCAACCGCCCAAGTACGATCCTGCTGCGGCGCCGATCTGGTGCCCGAGATACAGCAGGCCGAACAAGATGCCCACGATCCGGGCGCCGTAGATGTCGGCTGTGATGGCCGACGTCAACGCCGTGCTGCCCGCCCAGGCCAAGCCCCCGATCGTCGCGGTCAGGTACAACTCCCACTCTTGGCCGACGGCCACCAAGGCGAGGAAGCCCAAACCACGGACCAGATAAATCAAACCCAGGAAGACAGGTTTTCCGATCCGGTCCGCCAGCACGCCCAAGCCCAGGGTGCTCCAGATGCTGACGAGCCCGATGAGCCCGACGCCAAACGACGCGGTCAGCGGCGGGAAGCCGTGGTGTTCCAGCATAGGAACGCCATGGGTTCCCATGAGGTGCATGCTGAAGCCGCACGCGAACATCCCGCACGCGAGCAGCCAGAAGGGCTTTGTGGCGAGCGCCGGCTGCCAGGCCGGCGTCTTCGCCAGGGGAATAGGCAGTGGTTCGTCCCGTACCCAGCGCAAAACCAAGGGCAGGAGGACCACGAGGGAAAAGCCTGCGAAGAGAAGATAGGTGGCCCGCCAGCCCACCGCTGCGATGAGCGCGGTGGACACGGGTGTCAGCAGGGCGGTGCCGCCCATGCCCCCCGCTGAGAGGAACATCATCGCGAAGCCCCGTTGCCGGCGAAACCAGTGGCTGATGACTGGACTAAGGGCTACTTGACCCGTGGCGGCCAACGCCAGCGATGCGACGCCGGCAAAGCCCGCGGCAAACACCGCTGGCGAGCGGGACAGAGCGACAAGAGCCAAGGAGCCGGCCATCAGCACCGTTCCCGCGGCGACCACGGTGCGGCTGCCCCACCGGTCCGCAAGGCGCCCCACCACGGGGAGCGCCAGCCCAAAAATGAGCATCGTGGCGGCCACAATGCCTGACAACTGGCTGTGGGTGAAACCGAATTCCTCGACCAGCGGACGCATGAAGGGGCCGATCGCGAAGCGGAGTCCCGTGGAAATCAGCGACACGCAAAACGCGACGGCCAGGATAGGCCAATGCTGCACCAGTTCGCTGGCTTCCCGGCGCGGGTGGCTGCCCCCGTTGGCCATGGGCGGTCGTGTCACTCCTTCCGCCGCTCTTCTTCCGCCGCCACGCGGCGCTTGTCCGCTACCGCCTGCTCCAGCTTGTGCCCGAAGGTGATGCCCCGCAGGCGTTCCCACCATGTGGGAGGCCTTACCGTCGTGACGTACCGGCGCGGGGGCCTGTACGTGGCGGGTGACGCCGAGTCGAGGGCCTCCACGCGGGCTTCGTCGACATAGAGTACGACCCGGATGCCCCAACGGCGCCCGGGTTCCAACTCGGTGTAGACGGCTTCCTTGTCGCTGGGGCGCTCCCAGCAGCCGTGGCACAATATTCTCTCCAAGTCCGACGACGCGCGGTCCATAAAGACATTTTCCGGCAGTGAGGCACGTTTCCCTGCCTCATTGGCGGGGGCTGCGCACACTGGCTCGGCCGACAGGGGCCTCACCGGCGCAAGAAGGAAATACACGCCCAGCCGTTGAGCACGGCCGTCAGGGCGTAATCGGCCGCGATGGCCCATAGGGCTCCGGCGATGCCGAGCCCAGGATCCGCGGTGAGGACATAGATGAGCCCGAGCCGCACCGCTGTGGCAAGGGCAAAGGTGCCCAGGACCAGCTGGGTTTTGCCGAGGGCGTACAGCACCGACGCAAAGATGCTGGCCGAGTAGGCGAAGGGGGCGGTGACGCCGGCGATGGCGACGAGGGGCGCGATCTCCGGCGTCCCATACAGGAGGCGCGGCACCGCCGCTGGAAACGCCCGGAAGAGGGCCAGCGCAGCCAGCCCCACGCCGAGGGCGCCGGCGGTGGCCAGGACAAACCGTTGCCGAGCCCGCTCCCGGCGCCCGGCGGCCCAGGCGTCGGCGATGGCCGGGATGAGAACAGTCCCAACCGGAAAAACGAGCAACATCGGCATGTACAGGAGCGGCAGGACCATCCCCGTTAACTGGCCGTAAGCTTCTGTTGCCTCGGCCATGGTGGCGCCTGCGGCCAGGAGGCGGCGGGGGATGAGGCCGACGTTGATCACTTGCGCAGCGGTGTTGATCATGGTGGTGGCCCACAGGGGCAGACTCATGGCCAGGAGCGAACGGGCGACCCGGAGTTGGTCCAGCGCCAGGAAGACCGGCTGGCGCAGCCCAACCCGCGTTCGCTGGCCCGCTCTAGGCTGGCCCGGTGCACGACCGCCGGGGGAGCTGCCACGGATGACGTGCCGGCGGGGAAAGCGGCCGTTGGAAACTAGAAACCACCCGGAAAGGACCATCGCCGTCAGGAGCCCCGCGGTTTCCCCGGCACCGAGACCGAGGACCAGGGCGGCGGCCGCCTGTTCCGTGTCCCGTCCTGCCCACAGGCTGAGCAGCGCGAGCACCACGGGGACGCGCACGAGCTGCTCCACGACTTGGCCCACGGCGGTGGAGCTCATGTTTTGCCGTCCTTCGGCGTAGCCGCGAAAGATGCCGGTCAGAGCCGAGGGCACAATGGCCAAAGGCAGCAGCCAGAGGAGAGGCTCCGTGCGAGGATCGGTCAAGTAACTGCGAGACAAGAACGGCGCCGCCACGAGGAGGGCAGCCGCCGTCAACAGCGTCATGGCCACGATCAGCGCCGCCGTGACCCGCCGGGCGCGCAGCACCGCGCCGGGATTTCCCCTGGCCAGTTCTTCCGCGGTTACCCGGGTCAGCGCCACCGGCAGCCTCAGGGTGGCCATGGCGGAGGCCATCCTGTACACAGGCATAACCATCTGGTACAGTCCGAGTGCTTCGGGCCCCGCCCAGCGCACGATGACGACGCGGTACAGCGTCCCGATGGCGCGGGTGGCCGCCCCGGACGCCATCAACATGAATGCACCCTGCAGTAGCGGCCTCCGGCGCACCGGCTTTCACCCCTCCGATCTGGCCCGTCATCCCAAGCCATATGGGGCGGGCTGCAGCCGTAGAACGCGCCCGTAAGGGGCGGCAAACCTACATTTGGGTGTGAGGGAGGACAGGGAGCGGACCGGAGAGAATTTCCCGCCAACCCGCAAGGAGGCGATGCCCTTGGATTTAGCCGCGATGCCTAAGATCGAACTCCACCTGCACCTGGACGGGTCTGTACGCCCAGCCACGGTCTGGGAGTTGCTACAGGAGGGACGCCGCCGGGAGGCCGCCGCCGTCGCACGCTACGCGGCCCTCGACAGCCTGGAGGCGGTGACTGCCGCTATGCAGGTGCCCGACGACTGCCCGTCCCTCGCCGATTACCTCACCCGCTTCGACCTCCCCTTGGCCGTCATGCAGGACGAGGAGGCGCTGGAGCGGATCGCCTACGAACTGGTGGCCGACGTGGCGGCGGAAAACGTGGTGCATGCGGAGGTGCGTTTCGCCCCTGTGCTGCACACCGCCGAGGGCCTGTCCATGAGGGCGGCGAGCGAAGCGGTTCTCCGTGGCCTCGCCCGGGGGCAGCGCGAGTTTGGTGTCACCACGGGGTTGATCGCCTGCTGCATGCGCCACCTGCCGGCCCAAGACAACACCGCCATGGTGCGGGCCGTCGAGCCGCTCTTAGGCGCTGGTCTTGTCGCCATCGATCTCGCCGGGGACGAGGCGCGGTTTCCTGGCGTGCTGCACAGGGAGCCGCTGCAACTGGCGCGAGAGATGGGATTCCATGTGATCGTGCACGCCGGCGAAGCCAGCGGCGCCGAGGAGGTACGGACAGCCCTTGACGTCTTGGGGGCGGAGCGCATCGGCCATGGGGTGCGCCTCGAAGAAGACCCGGATCTTTTGCGGGAGGTGGCGGAGCGAGGAATCGCACTGGAGATGTGTCCGACCAGCAACGTGCAGACGAAGGCCGTCGGCAGCCTCGAAACCCATCCGCTCCGGCGCTACCTCGAGGCGGGGATTACGGCGACGGTAAATACCGACAACCGTACCGTGTCCAACACCACTTTGACCGCCGAGTATCGTCGCGTCGTGGATGGGCTGGGCCTGGGTCCCGAGCAGGTTCAGCGGACGGTGTACAACGCGGCGGCCAATGCTTTTCTGCCGCCGGCCGAGAAGCAGGCGCTGCTGGACAGGCTGGAGCGGGAGCTCGGCCGCTGGCAGGCCGAGTTGGGTGGAGGGCGGCGTTGACAGCCCCCCGGCGCCGCGTATAATGATCGTACACTTCCCCGGGCGGACTGCCCCCGGCGTGGCCGGGCGGCGCGTTTCCCAAGGCGGACGACGGTGCCGACGCCAAAGGAGGGAAACGGGCCATGACGACGCTCAGCCGGCGCCTGGACAACCTAAGCGAGGCCGATTTGGACTTTCTTGTCCGCGCCGTCACGACGACGCGCACGGATTACGACCGCATCAAGGACATCGTCCGGGGCAAGGCCGACTTGCTGCAGCTGATGGTGGACGACGAGCGCGTCTTCCAGCGGTTGGCCGAGTGCCCGGAAGCGGTGCTGCAAGTTTCTCCCTACCTATTGTTCACCGTACTGCTGCGGCGGGCGCAGCGGGACTTACGCGCCCGCAAGTTTACGATGGAGGTCAGTTCCCAAGGGACGTTCCCCGTGTTTGACGCTGAGGCCGCGGCGGATCTGCTGGAGGACGACGCGGTGCGCGACTACCTGGCGTTGCTGCTGGAAGGATTCACCCGCATTGATCGGCACACCATCGAACTCCGAAACCAGGGCCGCTCCGAGTGGGTCACCTACAGCGATTTTACCGTCGAGGACCTCGAAGCTCTCGCCGCGGCAATGGACGAGACCGAGCGCTTTCCCATCTACCGGCGGCTTGGCGATTTGTGCCTTTTCTTGACGGGCATGTACGCAGACCACTTGGCCGCTCGGACGCGGGAGACGGCCGGGCGCCGCGGGGTACGCCAACGCCGCCAGGCACGGGAGGACATCGAGACGTACGAAGAGTTGGGGCGCACTTATTACCGGCGTGCCGCGGAGGCCGGTACCGCTTCGGACATGGGGCTTACGGGACTCTTTGAGCGGCTTGCGGATCACTTCACGCTGGCC
>LZRQ01000161.1 GCA_002159155.1 Firmicutes bacterium ZCTH02-B6 | reverse complement strand
CCCGCGGTTACGGCCTGTTTGCGCCCGTACCTGAAGCTCTGGAAGTTGTGGCCTGGATCGGCGCCTTCACCGCCCTGTTCGCCGCCACCATCGCCCTCGTGATGGAGGACATCAAGAAGGTCCTGGCCTATTCCACTATTTCTCAGTTGGGCTTCATGGTCGCGGCCCTCGGAGTCGGGGCCTACACGGCCGCCGTCTTCCACCTGATGACGCACGCCTTCTTCAAGGCGCTGCTCTTCCTCGCTTCCGGCTCGGTCATCCACGCGGTGCATACGCAAAACATGCACCAAATGGGCGGCCTGTTTAAGAAGCTTCCCGTGACTAGTTGGGTGTGGCTCATCGGCGCGGGCGCTCTGATCGGGATCCCGCCCCTGTCAGGCTTCTGGAGCAAGGAAGAGATCCTTTTGGATGCGTGGCATCATAACCCGCCCATCTTCTGGGTGCTGGTGGCAGCCGCGGCGCTGACCGCGTTTTACACCACCCGCGCCACCTACCTGACCTTCTTTGGCACGCCGCGGGATAAGCACGCGTACGAACACGCCCATGAGGGCGGCCGGGTCATGACGTACCCGCTGATGATCCTCGGGGTGCTCGCGGCCGTGTCCGGCTTCGTAGCCAGCCCGCTGGCTGGGTTCGTGTACTACGGCGAGCCGCACCACGCGTCGTTTGATGTGTTCGTCTTTGGCGTGGCCACGGCCGTCTGGGTGCTGGGCGTCGTGCTAGCGCTGGCGATCTACAAGTACAACCTGGTTTCCCGCCGCAGGATCATTCAGGTGCTCTACCCCATCTGGGTGCTCCTCAAGCGGCGTTACTACATTGACGACGTCTATCAGTACGTCTTCGTCCGCGGCATGATCGGCCTGGCGTTGGTGATCGGCTGGATCGACCGCCACGTCATCGACCTTATCGTCAATGGGGTCGGCTGGATTGGTCGGAAAGTCTCCGAGTACGTGGACGAGTTTGACCGGGGCGTCGTCGACGGCATCGTCAACGGCATCGGCGGTGCCTTTGTGGTCGGCAGCCGGGTGCTCCGGCAGGTGCAGACCGGATTTGTCCAATCGTACATGCTGGTCTTGTTCCTCGGCCTTTTGGCCGGACTGGCAATCCTGGTGATAGGAGGATAACGCGATGCTCCTCACTGCCCTCGTGTTTATCCCCCTGGTGGGGGCCCTTTTGCTCGCGTTTTTCCCGAAAGAACGCGTGAATGCGATCCGGGGCTTCGCCTTGGTGGTGTCCCTGATCCCCGCGGTCCTGGTCGCGCTCATCTGGCAGCAGATGGACTTCTCGCAGCCTGGCATGCAACTTATCACCCAGGCGCAGTGGATTCCGAGCCTAGGGATCCAGTACAAGCTAGGCGTGGACGGCATTAGCTTCCCGCTGCTGGCCGTGTCTGCACTGGTGCTGCCCTTGTCCGTGCTGGCCTCGTACACGATCACGCACCGCGTCAAGGAGTTCTTCCTCTGGATGCTGGTGCTGCAGACGGCCATTTACGGCGTGTTCACGGCCCTGGACTACTTCCTGTTCTTCATCTTCTTTGAGGCGAGCCTCGTGCCGATGTACTTCATCATCGGCATCTGGGGTGGGCCGCGGAAGGAGTACGCCAGCCTCAAGTTCTTCATTTACACGCTGCTCGGCAGCGCCATTATGCTTGTCGGTATCTTGGCGCTGTACCTGGGTTCGGGACTGCGCACCTTCGACGTGATGGTCCTGGCTGAACAGGCCAACCTCTCCCCCACTCTGCAGTGGTGGATCTTCCTGGCGTTCTTCGCGGGCTTCGCGGTCAAGGTGCCCATCTTCCCGTTCCATACGTGGCTGCCTGACGCCCACGTGGAAGCGCCTACCGGTGGCTCCATGATCCTGGCGGGCATCTTGCTCAAGACCGGTACGTACGGCTTCTTCCGCTTCATGCTGCCGACGTTCCCGGATGCGGCTCAGGCTTTCTCACCCGTCCTGGCGTTGCTAGGCGTCATCGGCATCATTTACGGTGCGCT
The DNA here is from genome assembly GCA_002159155.1 of Firmicutes bacterium ZCTH02-B6. Lineage (GTDB taxonomy): Bacteria > Bacillota > Limnochordia > Limnochordales > ZCTH02-B6 > ZCTH02-B6. Next base: position 6,005 of record LZRQ01000161.1, on the reverse strand, counting down.
GGCGGCGATGGCGCAAAAGGACCTCAAGAAGATGGTCGCGTACTCGTCGATCAGCCACATGGGTTACGTCATCCTGGGTGCGGCGGCCATGACGCCCATGTCGCTCAACGGCGCCATGTTCGTCAACATTTCGCACGGGCTTATCTCGCCGCTCCTGTTCTTTGTGGTGGCCAGCGTCATCTATGACCGGACCCACACCCGTATGATGGACCAGATGAGCGGGCTGTTTACCAAGATCCCGGTTGCCGCCTCGGTCACGGCCTTCGCGGCCTTCGCAAACCTGGGTCTGCCCGGCATGGCCGGCTTCCCCGGCGAGTTCTTTACCTTCGTCGGTTCATTCCCGGTGTTCACGACGCTGGTCGTCCTCGCGGCGGCACTTGGCTTGGTCACGACCGCTGGCTACCACTTGTGGATGATGCAGCGAGTCTTGATGGGCCAGCCGAGCGGTGACGCGTTGCCTGACATCAGCGCCCGGGAATTGGTGGTGGCCGCGCCGCTGATGGTGTGCATCGTCTTGCTCGGCATCCTGCCTGGCATCGCCCTCCGGCTCTTTAACGAACCCATCGCGGTGCTGGCGGCCAGGCTCGGAGGGATGTGACGCTGATGCCTGTTGACGGCAGCCTGGGGCTGATCTTGCCGGAGATCGTCCTCGCCGCCGCCGGCATGGTTGTGCTGGCGGCCGGGCTCACCTGGCGGCAGTCTCGCCTGCCAGGGGTCCTGGCCATCCTGGGCATTGCGGCGTCCGCGGCCGTCCTCGTGAACCGCGTGTGGGGCCAGACGGCTGAGATTTGGAGCGGCACGGTCATGGTTGATGGTTACGCGAACCTTTTCAAGGCCATCTTTTTGGCCGTTGCCGCGATGACGGTGCTGGTTTCGCTGGACTATGTCCATCGAAACCGCTTGCCGGCTGGGGAGTTCTACCTGTTGCTGCTCCTGGCTACGGTGGGCATGATGTTCATGACCGGGTCTCTGAACCTGCTCACCATCTACCTGGGCCTGGAGTGCCTGTCGCTGGCCTCCTACAGCTTGTCCGGGATGCTGCGCAAGAGCCCGCGCTCGACGGAGGCGGCGCTCAAGTACATCCTCATCGGAGCGGTTTCCAGCGGCATTGTGCTGTTTGGCATGTCGCTGCTGTTTGGCGTGGCGGGCAGCACGCACCTGCGGGACATCGCCCAGGCGTTGGCGCACAACGGCAGTCTCGCGCCAGTGCTGGTGGCCGGCATGATGTTCCTCATCGCCGGGTTGGGCGTCAAGATGGCCGCGGTCCCGTTCCACATGTGGGCGCCGGACGTGTACCATGGATCGCCTGCGCCGGTAGCCGCGTTTTTGATTACCGCCAGCGAGGCGGCCGCCTTTGGCGCGGCGCTGCGCATCTTCCTGGTCGGCCTGCCGGCTCTGGCGGATGAGTGGCGCACGGTATTCATCGTGCTGGCCGTCATCTCCATGACGGTGGGCAATATCACCGCCATTCTACAGACCAATATGCGCCGCATGCTCGCGTACTCGGCGGTGGCCCAGGCAGGTTACATCATGGTCGGGCTTGCCGTCGCCTCTGACCGGGCCGTATCCGCCATGCTGTATTACCTCATGGGGTACGCCTTTATGACGATCGGCGCGTTTGCAGTGGTAATTCTTCTGGGACGGCAGCACCCGTCGGAGGAGATCAGCGACTTCAAGGGGTTGGGACAGCGTGCGCCTTTCTTTGCGCTGGCGCTCACCATCTTCCTGCTGAGCCTCATCGGTATCCCGCCGACCGCTGGCTTCTTTGGCAAGTTCTACCTCATCCAGGCGGCCGTCGGCGCTGACCTGACGTGGCTGGCGGTGGTGATGATGATCAACAGCATCATCTCCATCCCCTACTACTGGGGCGTCGTCCGCACGATGTATCTGAGGGAGGCGGACGACAAGGCGCCCTTGCCGGCTCCGGCGGGTTTGCGCTGGGCGGCGGTCATCGGGGTGCTGGGTACGTTGGCGCTGGGCCTGTTCCCCGACACCTTCGTACAGATCGTCAGCGCCGTGCAGGTCGTCCCGGCCTGGATCTCAATGGCGTTCTGAGCCTGAGCATGCTGCGGGGGGGCGGCGCGCACATCGCGCCGCCCTTCGTGTATCCTTGCCTCCACAATGGCAATTCCACTGCTAGGAGGTGACAGTCACCCCACAAGGTGACGACAGGATGAAGAAAGCAATTGGGTACGTACTGCTCGTCGGCTTAGTCGCTCTCATTACATCCGTCACCGGTTTCACCCCACAGCAGGTGCTGGCGACGACCATCTTCTCCGGGTTCATCTTTGGCACGCTCTTTTACTGGGAGTTCCGGTTGGCATTTGCGTTGACCGGGATTGCGCTCTTGTTCGCGTCGGGAATGCTGGACGTGGAGCACTTCATCGAATTCGCCAGCCTGGACGTCATCCTGTTCCTTGTTGGCATGATGATCGTCATCGGCTACTTGGAAGAGAAGGACTTCTTTGCGCGGCTCTTGGACAGGGTGCTGCCGTCCATTAATAAGGGCGCCGTTACCCTGATGGTGGCGTTGATGGGACTCTCCTTCCTGTCAGCCGCCCTCGTGGATGAAGTCACGTCAATTCTCTTTATGGCCGCCCTCACCATGCGTATCGCCAAGCACTACGGTCTAAAGCCGGTGCCGTACCTCATTATGGTGGTCTTTGCCACCAACATCGGCAGCAGCGCCACCGTAGTGGGCAACCCTATCGGCGTGCTCATCGCCTTGCGGGCCGGGTTATCGTTTCCGGACTTTTTGCGCTGGGCCACGCCCATTTCCATCGCGGCACTGATTACGACCGTCGTGCTCTCGTTCTGGTACTTCCGTAAACCCATGGCCGAGCTGCAGGCGGCCATCGAGTCCCGCAAGTCGTCCACGGAGGCGGGCTCCCAGGAGAGTATCCTCGTCCCGTCGCTCCTCTTTGTAGGCACCATCGCCGGGCTTTTGTTGCACAAAAACATTGAGCACTGGCTTGGGCTCGATCATAACATCATGTTGATCGGTGTTGCCCTGCTCGCCGCCGGCATTGTGCTTTTCATCGAGCGTAAGCGGGCCAAGCACCTGGTGGAAACCCGCGTCGACTGGTGGACGCTCCTGTTCTTTATGCTGCTGTTTGCGTCGGCCGGCACCCTCCGCTACGTTGGCGTGACGGAGCATATCGCCCAAGCCATGATCAACGCGACGCAGGGTAACCTGACGACGCTGTTCTTCCTGATCACCTGGAGCATCGGCATTCTGACAGCGTTAATGGACAACGTGCTGGCAGTAGCGAGCTTCATCCCGATCGTGGGCGATCTAGCCGCAGTGGGCGTGCCTGTGACGCCGCTGTGGTGGGGCATGCTGATGGGCGGCACCATCCTGGGCAACTTGACCTTCATCGGTTCCACGGCCAACATCGTTGCCATAGGCATGCTGGAGCGGCAGGAAGGCCGCGGCGTCACGTTCATGGAGTGGTTCTGGCCTGGCCTGGTCACCGCCGTGCCGTCCTTGTTGGTGGCCACCCTTGGGCTCTACCTGCAAATCCCGCTCATGCTCCGCTGAGCGGGGCAGCCTGAGAATGCGAGGTGCGGCCAACCTGGAGGGTGCCGGCGACAGTTCCGGCGCCGCTGGCCGCCGAATCGTAACACACAAAGGACCGGTCGCTTTGCGCCGGTCCTTTGCGCTTTGCTGGCTATAATTGGGTTACCCCGGGGGACGCCGCCGGCGGGCCCACAGCCGTGCCGGCCCTACACCGGGCGCCAGCCGGTTCGGTCAAAACCGCGAGCCGCCGGTTGGGTTCAAGCGCAACACGTTGGCCGCCTGAGGACCACGAGCACCCTGGACGACCTCAAACTCCACCTCTTCGCCTTGCTCGAGGGTCTTGAAGCCCTCCTGCTGAATGGCGCTGTAGTGGACAAAGACGTCCTCGCCGCCGTCTCGCTCGATGAAGCCGTAGCCCTTCTCGTTGCTGAACCACTTGACTCGACCGCGTGCCATGAAACCGCCATGCCTCCCGCTGCCTGTGGTGACAATGGGGCGGCAGGTGCGTCCGTGCCTGCCCACACCCATCTGGTTAGAGTCTACCAGACGCAGCGGTCAGCGGCAAGGTTTTTTCAGAGAATTACCCAATGATTTCTTCTTCTCCCATCGAAAGCATGCCGCTGCCGTCACCTGCGGTAGGTTGGTCGTGGTGTTACCCGACCGCCGACTGTTCCAGCCTGGCCAGCGCCTGATCCACGTGGTGGCACGCAGCCCAATGGCCGGGCGCGTGTTCGACCAGGGGCGGCACTTCCCTCCTGCAACGGTCGCTGGCCAACGGACAGCGGGGATGCAGGCGGCAACCGGAAGGCGGATTGGCGGGATTGGGAATCTCGCCTTTAAGGCCCGTGTAGATGTGCTTCCGGCGCGGATCCGTTGACAGCACCGCCTGCATGAGGGCTTGGGTGTACGGGTGATGGGCCCGGTGGACCAGCTCATCGGAGGAGGCCTGCTCGACGATCTGGCCCAGGTACATCACAGCCACCCGGTCGCAAAAATGCCGGGCCAAGGCCAGGTCGTGGGTGATGAAAACGAGCGACAGCCCACGCTCGCGCACGAGCCGCTGCAAGATCTTGAGGATGCCGCCGCGGATGGACACGTCCAGCATGGACACCGGCTCGTCCGCCACGACGAAGTCGGGTTCGAGAACCAACGCCCGGGCGATGGCCACCCTCTGCCGCTGCCCGCCGGACAGCTCCTTGGGGTAGCGGTGCATGTACTCCTCGACGGGCACGAGCTCCACATCGGTCAGCGCCCGTGCGACCCGCTCCTCCACCTCTTTGCGGCTGTTGGCCAGGCCTTGAATACGCAACGGCTCCGCGACGATGCTGAAGATATCCAGGTTGGGATTCATGGAGTCATACGGGTCCTGGAACACGATCTGCATGCGCCGGCGGAGACGGGTCATCTCCTTTGGAGACAGCTTCATGATGTCCTGGCCGTCAAAGATGATCTCCCCGCTGGTAGGCTCTTCGAGCCGCAGGAGCAGCCGGCCAGTGGTCGTCTTCCCGCACCCTGACTCGCCGACCAATCCCAGTATCTCCCCGCGCCGTACAAAAAAGCTGACGCCGTCAACGGCCCTCACCGCCGGCCGTTCCCCCCGCAGCGCCTGGCTCAGGCTGCGGCGCAAGGGGAAGTGCTTCACCAAGTTGCGGGCTTCCAGAAGAATGTCCGACGTGGACGTGGTCATGCGAACTTCACCTCCGGCGCTTCCCCGCCCGGCGAAACCAGGTGGCAGGCGACGCGATGACGGGCCGCGCCCTTCTCTATCAGTTCAGGCTCGAGTCGACGGCACTCGTCGGTGGCCAGCGGGCAACGGGGATTGAACCGGCACCCACTGGGAGGATTGGCCAGGTTGGGAGGCGTGCCGGGAATGGAAACGATCGGCGCCCGCTCTGCCGCAATGTCGGGGAACGCCTGGACTAGACCTTGCGTATAGGGGTGCCGGGGGCGGACGAAGATCTCCTCCACCGGTCCATACTCAACGATCTTGCCGGCGTACATCACCGCGACGTCGTCGCACGTCTGGGCGATCACGGACAAGTCGTGGCTGACCAGGATCATGGACAAGTTCAGCCGCTCCCGCAGCTCGGCAATGGCCTTAAGGACTTGCGCCTGCACCATGACGTCAAGAGCGGTCGTCGGCTCATCGGCGATGACGACCTCCGGGTTACAGGCAAGGGCCATGGCGATGACGGCCCGCTGCTTCATGCCGCCGCTGAACTCGTGGGGGTAATGGTGATAGCGGGCCGGGTTAATGCCCACCATTTCCAAAAGACCTTTGGCCCGCCGCTCGGCCTCTTCCTTGCTGACCTTTTCGTGCGCCACGATCGCCTCTGCGATTTGACTGCCGACCGTCAAGACAGGGTTCAGGGCGTTCATGGCCCCCTGAAATACCATCGCGATCTTCGTCCAGCGGACGTCCTTGCGGAACGTCTCGTCGTCCATGGTCAGCAGCTCTTGCCCGCCGAGGCGGATGGAGCCGCCA
>LZRQ01000160.1 GCA_002159155.1 Firmicutes bacterium ZCTH02-B6 | reverse complement strand
CCGCCACACCAAGCGCGCTGCGGAGAAACTCGATGACGCGAGTATCGTAAGCGGCAGGGTCAACCTGGCGCGCGCCCACGTGGCGGGTGCTGCCGGGCACGATCCAGAGCTCCGCGCCACCGGGCCGCGCCGCCTCAAACAGCCGCCAGCTCTCGCTGGACGGAATCGCGTCGTCGCCCTCGGTGTGGATGAGGAGGAGCGGTTGCGACAAGCTCGACACCACCGCGATGGGGCTCACCGCGTCGGTGTCAAGGCCGATCAACGGCGGCAGCAGCGTGATGATAAACCACGTAAACGGGAAGTTGGGCAGCCCCGTCCACACCGGCATGTTGACGGACAAGTAATCCCGCAGGTCGCTGAAGGGGCTGTCCGCAATGACAGCTTCGATGCGGGGCTCGTTGGCCGCGGCCAAGATCGCGGTGGTCGCACCCATGGAAACGCCGATGAGACCGATACGCTCAGCCTGTGCGGCTTTCTCGGCCTTCAGCCACTCCACGGCGCCATAGACATCCTTGACCTCGTGGTACCCGAGGGTGGTCACGTCGCCATCGGACTCGCCGCTGTTGCGGAAGTCAAACATGAGCACGTTGAAACCCGCGTCCACCAGCGACCGCGCCAGCTCCAAGGCCGGCAGCGACGGCGAAAGCCTGTTGCTCGTGTAGCCGTGGGCCATGATGACGGTGCTGGAGCTGTCCTCCGCCGGCAGGAACCAGGCGCGAATCGTCAAACCGTCGGTGGCCGGGAACGCCACCGATTCATAAGCCAGCCCGACCTCCGCGGGGGTGCGATCCAGCGGCCGCGGTGCGGGGTGCGACAGCGACCAGCCCACATACACCGACACGCCCACCACGGCCACGAGCGCCAAAACGACCAGTCCGACCGGCACCCGCCAAAGCCACGGATTGCGTCGGCGGTAGGTCGTGGGGGTCTTGGCGATGCCCGAGTTGCGTCCCATGCTGTTCAGCTCCTTCTGTAACGAAAACTTTCGCCGCTCAACCGTGAGCTCAGCCGGCAACGGACCCGGTGGTTGCTCTCAACCTCGCCCCGCCGCGCGGGCATCATCCTGGCGTGACCGCCGCCAGCCTCCCCCGCAGCTTGACGTCTTGCACGGCGCTGGCGTCCAGCGTTTCCGCCCCGAGAAACCGCAAGAAACGCCGGAATCCGGCCGCCAAGGCCTCCACGAAAGCTTCGTCGGCCGCCTGCGTTTCCTCCTCCAGCCACAACCCATGCAGGACAAGGCGCCGGGCCGGTCGGTCCAGGCGGCTGTCAAAGCGGGCTACCAGCCGGTCGCCCCAAAGCACCGGCAGCGTGTAGTAGCCGTAGCGCCGCTGATGTTCGGGTTTGTACACTTCCCAGACGTAGTCAAAGCCAAACAGGGCCTTTGCGCGCCCCCTGGCGCTCACCGGGTCCAACGGGGCGAGGAAGGTGGCTTCGTCGTCAGTCGCCGCCTCCAGCGGTTTCCACCCATCAGGCACCCGCCCGGCCATCAGCTCCTCCAGCACCGGCACGTCGGCCGCGAGCGCGGAGAACGAACCCTTCCATCCTTCCACGCGCACCTCGACGACTTCGCCGGCGGCCATGAGGTCCGCGACGATCCGCCGCGCCTTGCTAAAGGGCACGCCCCGCTGAAACGCGTCGCTGGCCCGCCCGAGGCGCGCCAACCCGTGGAAGGCAATCTCCTTCTTAATGAGAAACCGGTCCGCCACGTCCTCCGGGCTCTCGTAGAGGAGCTCCGGCGGCGCGACGGCCTCGGTGAGGGCATACACCCTCTCGAAATTTTCGCGGTGGTGGGTCATGGCTTCTCCGGTGCGCCAGAGGTAATACAAGGCCAGCGCGCTGTCCTTGCGGCCGCGGTAGCTGTTGGTGCGAGTGCGGCTCGCCATGTCAAAGTCGCGATTGCTGACCGTCCCGCGCTCTCTCAGCACCTGCCGCATCTCTTTGATGGCGGCCGCGTGCTCCTGGCCGATGTGGGAAACGCGTTGTTCTACGTCCGGCCCGCCGTCCCGCTCGCGACGCATCACGACCCGCCAGTGGGGAAGCTCCTCCATGGGGCGCGTGGCCAGCCACCCTCCCCAGTCGAAAAACCGGCGTTCCTGGTAGGTGGGGATTTCCCACATGCCCGGGCTATAGTCGATGACGCGGCTGTACAAAGCGATGTCGTGGCTGCGGGCCACCACCTGCAGCGGGTCCAGCTGCAAGTACTCCATGGCCCGCATGGCCTGCTCCGTGCCCGCCACGCCCTGAAACCGCCGGCCAGGCCAAAGGGCCTGCTTGCCCAGGATGAACCGCCGGGCCGTGTGCACATCGATGGTCAACATCGAGGTTTCGACGACCTCCCCGATTGACGCAGGGGTTCGGCGGCCGCGGGACAGCTCCTGCCGGTGGGCGGTAAGGAACCGGCCGCAGCCTGTCGAATGGATACCGGGCATGGACTCGGGGCACCGCTGGATGGCCGGGAAGCGGGCCGCCACGCAAGCGTGCGGCGGCGTGACCCCGTGGGTAAGAACACCGGAGGTATGGCCATGGTCGAGCACATTGTCCTGTTTAAGCTGAAGCCCACCGCGACGGAAGCCGCAAAGGACGAACTGCTGCGGAAACTGAAGGGCCTGAAAAACAAGATCGACGGCATCGTGGATCTCTCGGCCGGGGAAAGCTTTACCAACCGGCACAAGGGCTATACCGTCGGCCTTGTGGTCCGGTTCGCGGACCGGGCGGCGCTGGAGCGCTACGGCCCCCACCCGGAGCACGTGCCGGTCAAGCAGTACGCGGAGCAAGTGTGCGAAGACATCCTCGCCGTGGACTACGAGTTCTGATGGCCCAAACCGACCGGCGGCTTTGGCTCTCGCGGGAGGTCCATGTGGAGCTCTTGCGCCTGTCGGTGCCGACCATCGTCTCCACGCTGGCAGTGCCCCTTTTGGGACTGGTGGACACCATCGTCCTCGGTCGCCTGCCGGAAGTGGAGCCGTTGGGCGCGGCCGCCGCGGCCAGCACGATCTTCAACTCGCTCTTTTGGGTCTTCGGCTTCCTGCGGATGGGAACGACGGCGCTGGTGGCCCAGGCCAGCGGCCGCAAAGAGGAAGATGAAGGTGCGCGCACGCTGTTTCAGGCGCTCGTCATCGGCGCCGCGCTCGGGTTTCTCCTGGTCGTGCTGCGGGGCCCCATCGCTTGGGCAGGCTTTGCCCTGATCGGCGCTGAGCCCGAAGTGGACCGGCTGGCCAGACAGTATTTCGCTATCCGGATCTTTGAGGCGCCGGCATTTTTGATGAGCCTGGCCCTGACCGGCTACCTGCGGGGCCGGGGCGACGCGGTCACGCCGATGCTGCTCGTCGTCCTGATCAACGCCGTCAACATCGCCGGCGATCTGCTCCTGGTTCCCGGCACCTGGGGACTGCCGGCCTATGGGATACGGGGTGCGGCGTGGGCGAGCCTGGCGGCGCAGACTATCGGCTTTGTGGCCGGGGCTGCGGCCGTGTGGCGCCAGGTGGGCCGGCGCTGGCGGTGGGCGTGGCTTTTGCGCCTGCGGGAACTCGCGTGGCGGCGTTTCCTGTATGTACAGCAGGACTTGTTCCTGCGCACCCTGGCCCTGGTGGCCAGCCTCGGCGCGGTGACGGCCTTTGCGGCGCGGCTGCACAACGCCCACGAGTTGGCCGCCCATGCGATCCTGATGCAGCTGTACACGCTGGGCAGCTACGGCGTGGACGGCTTCGCGTACGCCACCGAAACCACCGTCGGCATGTGGCTGGGCCACGGCAACGCCGCGCGCGCCCGGGCCAGCGCTGCGGCGGCGCTGCTGTGGGGCACAGGCTTGGCCCTCGCCGCCAGCGTCTTTTACCTGGGCACCGTCGACTGGCTCGTTGGGGTGTTCACCCGCGACCAACTGGTGCAAGACGTCGTGCGGCGCTTGACCGGGGTGGTCGTCGCCATCTTGCCCTTGGCGGCTTTGGCCTTTGTTTTTGACGGGATTATGATCGGCGCCACCGACACCCGCTACTTGCGCAATGCCATGTTCGTCAGCTCCGGAGCTTTCGCCGCCGTACTCTTGGGTGGCTGGCGCTGGGCAGGCCCGGATCTGCGAGTAGTTTGGTGGAGTTTGGCGGTGTTTCTGTTCATGCGCGCTTTTACCCTGGGCCTGCGGTTTGCATCGGGCCGCTGGTGCGACAGCGCGGCGGCAGGGGAGGCGACGCGGCCCGCGAGCGGCTAGCCCGCGGCCGGCTAGCCGCACATCCTTTGAGTTGAACGCGGCATCATTTGCCGCGGGAGACCGATTGCCCGGAGGTCATCATGTTCCGCATGCCGAAAGACGATGCTATGGCTCTGAGCGAAACGGCCCATCCCCCGGCGGCACGGGTCGTATCCGTCCAAATCGCCCCTGCGTATAGGGCACCGATGGAGTTTCTTGGGGCAGCCGAAGTGCGCGCCAACTGGGGGCTAGTCGGCGACCATCATGCGCGGCCTGACAGCTCGCGGCAGGTGCTGCTGGTGGAAGCCGAGACCCTCGAGCGGCTCGGGCTGAAGCCGGGCGATGTGCGCGAAAATTTGACGGTGCAAGGTTTAGACCTCATAGCCCTAGGCGGGGGCTCCCGGTTGCGCGTCGGCGACGAGGTGGAACTCGAGATTACCAAATACTGCGCCCCATGCGGCCGGCTGGAGGAGATACGGCCCGGTCTTATCCGCGAGATCGCGGGACGCCGGGGCATGCTGGCCCGGGTCGTGCAGGGAGGCACGGTGAAGCCGGGCGACGCGGTCACGGTCTTGCGCGCTGTGCCGCCAGAATCGCGCCGGCTTCCCGGGTGATCCGGCCAAGATCACTGATCACTTCCCGCCTTGGAGGAGGTCACCCATGGTCAAGGCGCTGCTCTGCGACCTGGACGGGACGCTGCTGGACATCGACTTCAACGGGTTCATGAAGGAGTATCTCAGGGACGTCTCGCGGCGGTTTGCCGACTGCATCCCACCCGAGCGGTTCCAGCGGCAGATCATGGTTTCCATGGCCGCGGCCGTCGCCAAGCCGGACAATGAGCGCACCATGCTCCAGGCGTTCCTGGACGATTTTGGCCGGGCGCTGCCGCTGCCGGAGGACGCGCTGGCACGCTTTGAGGATTACTACAAGACCGACTTCCCGCGGCTCAGCTACTGGGGCCGGCCGGTGCCAGGCGCCCGCGAGCTGATTGAGGCAGCCCTCGCGCGCGGGATCGACGTCGTCGTCGCCACGGCGCCTTTTTACCCCGAGCTGCCTGTCCGCGAACGACTGCGCTGGGCAGGTCTGGACGACGTGCCGTTCCGCTTCATCTCGTCGTCTGAGGTCATGCGCCGCTCGAAACCGTTCCCCGAGTACTATCTCGAGATCGCGGAGCGCATCGGCGCCAGGCCCGAAGAGTGCTTGATGATCGGGGACGAGACAATAATGGACGGCGCGGCCGCGCGGGTGGGTATGCGCGTGGCCCTGGTGGGGCCGGATCGGGGATCGTTCTCGAGCAGTCTGCTGGAGTCGCCGGCCCTCAAAGACGTGGCCGTACCGGACGGCTCCCTCCCCCGCTACGCGAACTTTGGCGAGCTGAGGAGCCGGCTGCAGCAGGAAGGCATCCTATAGAGCGGCGCTGCCACGGGTCGGACGAGATTGGCACGGGCCGGGCGCAGCTACTGGGGGCTGCGTGCCCGGCCCTTTCTGCTTATCCGTACGGATCCGCCCGTACCGGCTACCGGCCGGCGGGGACGAGAAACCGGCCCGCGCCCAGGATCTGATCGCGCCAGTACTCCCCGTCGGTACGGGCAAACGTGTGCACAACCCGGCCTTGGCGAGACGAGGCGACCACGAAGTCGACCCGGGTGCCGTTCTTGCCCGTCACCACCGCCACGCCCCCGACGCCGCCGTCGGCGCTACGGAAGAAAAGCATGTCGCCGGCACGCAGGTCGGCGGGCTCTACCGGCGCCACGTTAAATTCATACAGCACGGCGCTGGTAGCGTCGGCCCAAAACGTGGGCTTGTCAGCAGGAGCGGCCAGAAACCGCACCCCCGGGACGGCGGCCCGCAGGGCTGCCACGGCCAGCCCGGAAGCGTCCACGCCTAGGCCGTTGACGGCATCGCCGCCGGCCACCCGCGTCAGGAACTCGCCGACGCTCATACGGCCGCCCCAGCGGTACGGGACGCCTTGGAACGTCTCATTGCCGACGGTGTAGGTGACCTCCGCAAACGCCAACGCGGCCAGCGCCACCTGCCGCCCTTCCTCCTCCGTCAGGGGGCGACGTTCCAGGGCCGCCGCAGCATCGCCCTGGGCGGACGCGACCGCCGGCAAGATCGCCAGCGTCGCCAGCACCAAGGCAAAAACAGCCGTCTTCCATGCTGCACGCATATGCACAGGCCTCGCCTCCTTGCAGGTTATATCGGGAACAGGTGGCCGCCCTCCGTTGCGGCGCCCGGGGCCGCCCGCTCCCGGCTAGCTGCCTGCGGCCAGCTTCTCGGCGATGGCCGCCGCCACCTCGTCGGTGGTGGCGGTGCCGCCCAGATCGGGCGTGCGGACGCGCCCTTCGGCGGCCACCGCCTCCAGCGCCGCCATTACGCCATGAGCGGCTTCCTCTTCGCCCAAAAACTCCAGCATCATCGCGCCGGCCCACACCGCCGCCATCGGGTTGGCGATGCCCTTGCCGGCGATGTCGGGCGCGCTGCCGTGCACGGGTTCAAACAAGGACGGGTTGCGGCGCTCCGGGTCAATGTTGCCGCTGGCCGGGATCCCGAGACTCCCCTGCAGCGCCCCGCCCAGGTCCGTCAGGATGTCGCCGAACAGGTTGGAGGTCACCACCACGTCCAGCGTTTCCGGGTGTGTGACCATCCGCGCCGCCAAGGCGTCGATATGGTAAAAGCTGACCTGGACGTCCGGATACTCCTTGGCCAGTTCCCGGCAGACCTCGTCCCAAAACACCATGGTATATTGGATGGCGTTGGACTTGGTCGCGCACGCGAGCTTCTTGGCGGGCCGCTTCCGCGCGGTTTCAAAGGCGTAGCGCATCACCCGCTCGACGCCTTTGCGGGTAAAGACGGTCGTCTGGATCGCGACCTCATCGGGCGTGCCCCGGCGTAGCCGCCCGCCGATGCCCGCGTACTCGCCCTCCGAGTTTTCCCGCACAAACACCATGTCCACCTTGAGGCCGGGCCGTTCCCGCAAGGGGCCAGGGATACCCGGCAACACCTTTACCGGCCGCAGGTTGATGTAAAGGTCAAAGGCCTGGCGCCACAGGAGCAAGGACTCCCGCAGGGCGATGTGGTCGGGCACCTTGGCGGGATTGCCGATGGCGCCCAGGAAGATCGCGTCGTGGCGCCGCAGCTGCTCAAGGCCATCCTCGGGCATCATGCGCCCGTGCTCTACGTAGTAGTCGCAGTTCCACATGTAGGTGGTTTCATCCAGGGCGAAACCGTAGCGCCGGGCGGCCGCCTGCAGCACCCGCATGGCCGCGGGCGTGACTTCTTTGCCGATGCCGTCTCCCGGCAGCACCGCGATGGAATGCCGTCGCATGGGTGTATCACCTACTCCTTTGGGTATCGGGAATTTCTGGTTACTTCGACGCTTGCTGACCGTTCCCTCGCTCGAACGGTGTCGGGTGCCGCACCGAAAACCGTCGGTTATGTGAGTCAATAGTACTGGGGCATTCCCCGATTGCGGTGGATCGTGCGGATACGAATTGAAAGGATGGATGGCGCGAGCCGTAAAGGCCCCGGGCGGTACCGCCCGGGGCGCGGGGCTGGAAAAAGAAGGGACGAGAAGCCGGTCTTCCGAACGTGTTGTATCGGCCAAAAACACCACAGGAAGGGGCTTCTCGTCATGAACGAACTTCGCAAGCAACTCGGCTTTTCCCTGCAAGAACTGGAGGCCGGGCTTTTCACGTGGATGGCTCGCCAATTTGCCGACGTGCTGGTGAAGGCCTTGGAGCAAATCGACGGTTGGCTGGCCGAACAGCGGGACCGGCGTCGCTTTCGCATGCGGGACATGCAGCCACGCACGCTGCAGACGCTGTTTGGCGTCGACCTCACGTTTCGCCGCCGAAGATACCTGGATCGGCAGACGGGC
>LZRQ01000159.1 GCA_002159155.1 Firmicutes bacterium ZCTH02-B6 | reverse complement strand
GAACGTGACCCTGGACATGCTCGGCCGCGCCCGCAAGGTCCGCGTGACCAAGGACAAGACCACGATCGTGGGCGGCATGGGCGACAAGGCCGCGGTGCAGGGCCGCATCGAGCTCATCAAGCGGCAGATTGAGGAGACCGACTCCGACTACGACCGCGAGAAGCTGCAGGAGCGCCTGGCCAAGCTGGCCGGCGGCGTGGCGGTCATTAAGGTCGGGGCGGCCACCGAGACCGAGCTCAAGGAAAAGAAGCACCGCATCGAAGACGCCGTGCACGCCACCCGGGCGGCTGTGGAGGAAGGCATCGTGCCTGGCGGCGGCACCACCTTCATCCGCATCATCCCGGCGCTGGACAAGATCGAAGCCGAGGGCGACGAGCTGACCGGCGTCAAGATCATCAAGCGGGCTCTCGAGGAGCCGGCGCGCCAAATCGCGGCCAACGCCGGGTTTGAGGGCTCCGTCATCGTGGAGCGGGTCAAGGCCGAATCCGGCAACGTCGGTTTCGACGCCCGCAACGAGCAGTTTGTGGACATGGTCAAGGCTGGTATCGTCGACCCGGCCAAGGTTACCCGGACGGCGCTGCAGAACGCGGCCAGCATCGCGTCCATGGTACTGACCACCGAGGCGATCATCTCCGAGATCCCCAAGAAGGAGAAGACCCCGCCTTATCCGCCTGGCGGCGGTGACATGGACTTCTAAGCGTCACCGCACGGACGCTGGGCGGTTGATCCGGAGGGGAGGTTTGCCGCAACGCGGCATCTCCCCTCCGGCGCGTCTGGACCGTCCATGTGGCCCGTGCCGCTCCCCGTTAAGCTCTCCCCCGCTGGCGGGCGATGTACTTTTCTGTCCAGTCGACGAGCAGGTAAACGATGGTCGAGGCGATCAGCAGCAGCACGATGCTGCTCATCACCAGCGTGAGGTTGAAGACTTGCCCGCCGTAGATGATGAGGTAGCCAAGGCCTGCCCCGGAGACGAGGAACTCCCCCATGATGGTCCCGACCCACGCGAGGCCGATGTTGACCTTGACCGCGGCCAAGAGCGTCGGCACGGCTCCGGGCAGCACCACCTTGGTGAACACTTGCCACCGTGTCGCCCCAAACGAGCGCAGCAGCAAGATCTTGTTGGGGTCGGTTTCACGAAACGCCGTGTACAGCATGACGATGGTCACCACCACGGCGATGGCCACCGCCATGGCCAGCACGGCACGGACATTGGTGCCGAGCCACACGATGAACAGCGGGCCCAGGCTGATCTTTGGCACGCTGTTAAGCACCACAAGATACGGGTCGACCACCCGCGCCCAGAATGGCGACCACCAGAGGAGTGAAGCCACGAGCAGGCCGAGACCGGTGGCCAGGCCAAAGCCTGCCATGGTACGCCAGACGGTGGCGCCGAGATGCACCCAGAGCTCTCCTGCCGCGGCCATGCGCACGATTTGCTCCCAGATGCGGGTCGGCTGGCTGACGATGAAGGGATTTACCCACCGCTCCCGGGCGCCCGCCTCCCACAAAACAAGCAGTACCGCCGCGAGCAGCACTTGCGTGGCGAAAATGGCCAGCTGCCGGCGGCGCCGCTGAGCCAAGTACCGGCGGTGGGCCTCGGACACGCCGTCAGACCTGGACATCGAGATCCCTCCAGATGTCGCGGAAATAGCGGCTAAAGCCGGGCGATTCCCTCACCTGCACGGGCGACCGGCGGGGTTCAAGGTCGATCACGTATTCCCGCCTGACTCGGGCCGGGCGGTGTGTCAGCACGATGACCCGGTCGGCCATAGAGACGGCTTCCGCGATGTCGTGGGTGACCATGATGACTGTTCGGCCCTGGGTGCGAAGGATGTGGCTCACCTCGTCCTCGAGCTTAAGCCGTGTCTGGTAGTCTAGGGCCGAGAAGGGTTCATCCAAGAGTAGGACCTTGGGATCCAAGGCCAATGTGCGCACCAGGGCCGCCCGCTGCCGCATGCCGCCTGAGAGCTGGGCCGGAAACCGATGGGCAAAGTCGCCCAGCCCAACGTCCTTGAGCAGCCGGCGGACGCGCAGCACCGCGGATCGCGTCCGCCGGCCTTGCACCTCCAGGCCCAGGAGGCAGTTGTCCAACACCGTCCGCCACTCAAACAAGTGGTCTTGCTGCAGCATGTACCCAACGGCCGGGTTTGGACCCCGCACCGGCACCCCGCCCACACGAACTTGCCCGCGATCCGGCCGTATCAAGCCCGCGATTAGGGACAGCAAGGTACTCTTGCCGCAACCGCTCGGCCCGACAATGCTGACGAACTCGCCGGATTCAACCGTCAGAGACAAGTCCTCCACCGCCCGTGTCTCGCCGCTGGGCGTGTGGTACGTTACCGTGACGTCTTCGAGCTCTACGACGGCCACCTGGCCCACCTCCGCATGCGTCAAACACACTGGGAAAAACAGCGCCCCGCAGGCCCACATGGCCGCGGGGCGCTGCACCCTGTGCGAGCGTACCGCCAGACGGCGCGACCCTAACGGGCTACAGCGACACGCCCGCCGCCACGACGCTCTCGGCAAATACGTTGGTCATCACGTCGTCAAAAGGCACCGGGTCTGCCAGCTCCCCGGCCATCATCATCACTTCCTGCAACCGCGCGAAGCCGTCACGGCTGATGATGGGCGTCGGCGTCCAGGCGTCTATGGAACGATAACGGTCCAAGGCCGCCACCAGTACATCGAAGTCCATACCGGGGAAATACGGGGCAACGACGGTGGCAATTTCCTCCGTGGAGTGGTGTTGGACCCAGAGCTGCCCCCGGTAGATGGCCCGGGTAAAGCGCTCGATGATGTCAGGACGGCTCTCGATATAGCTCTTGCGGGCGTGATAGACCGTATAGGTAATGTCCCCTGCCTCGGCACCGAGCGAAGCCACGATGGTGCCGACCCCAGCCCGCTCCATGTGGGTCATGGTGGGTTCAAACTGGGCCACGTAGTCCCCGAGGCCGCCTTCGAAGGCGCCAGCCGCTGCCTCAAAGGCCAGGTGAGTAATGATGCCTACGTCAAGGAACGGCTCGATTCCCTTTTGGCGCAGCACCCACTCCAGCACCATTTGCGGCACGCCGCCCTTGCGGGCCCCAACGATGAGCCGTCCTCGCACGTCGTTCCAGTCAAAGTTTTCTACCCGGCCCCGGGCCATGAAAAACGACCCGTCCCTCTGCGTCAACTGAGCGAAGCCGATGGCCGGGTCAGGAGCGCCTTGGTTGTAGACGTAGATGGTTGCCTCGGGGCCAAAGAAGCCGATGTCAACGCTTCCCGAGATTAGCGCCGCCATGCCGTTGTGGGCGCCCCACGCCGTGCTCAGCTCGATCTCTAGCCCCTCGTCGGCGAAATAGCCCAGCTCCAAGGCTACGTACTGCGGCGCGTAGAAGACAGACCGGACCACTTCAGACAGGCGCACCGTTTCCATCTCTTGGGCGAAAGCCGTCGCCCACGGCACTGACAAGGCCAACAGCAAAACAACTACGGCAAGCATCCGGCAACTGACCAACCCGGCGCGTCCACCTCCGGCCGCGGCGTGGCGCGCCCGTTCCGGTGCCTTACCCATAAGACCCCTCCTCCCACTCGTTGACCCCTGGTCAGAACCCACGGTATGCGTATGGAAGAGGCGAGGTGACGGTTGACGGGAGGCCAGCTGGGATGGTAAGATTAGCAGTGCGACAGTGTTCAAGCCCGGGTGGCGGAATAGGCAGACGCGCACGTTTGAGGGGCGTGTGGGGCAACCCGTATCGGTTCAAATCCGATCCCGGGCACCAAACATGGCGAAAGCGGCCTGAAGAGGCCGCTTTTCCTTTTCTTACGGGCGTCAGGTTCCTATATGGGCGTCGGGAACTCCCACTCGTCGTTCAGGAAGCCCGTCCGTTGCGCTCGCTGTTTGCCGCCAGCGTTCAACGGGCCGCTTCCTGATCGGCTTCGTTGAGGATGGTTTCGATGCGCGCGAGGTCGTCTTGTGACAGCCTCCACCCGCTGACGCCGGCCGCCTCCTGGATCTGTGCAGGCGTACGGGCGCCCCACAAGGCTACCGTCACTCCGGGCTGGTCCAACACCCACCGCACCGCTAACTGCGCAACGGTCTTGCCCTTTTCGGCGGCCATCACCTTGAGTTTTTCGACGATGCGCAGATTGCGCTCGTAGTTCTCCCCCGTAAACCGGCGGTCGGTTTGCCGGCTGTCGCCAGGCTTAAAGTTGGGATTGGCCGTAAACTTGCCCGTCAAGAGCCCCCGGGCCAGCGGGCTGTAGGCTAGGACCGCCAGACCATGCTCGCGGCAGTAGGGCAGCACGTCCTTCTCGATCTGCCGCTCGAGGAGGTTGTACCTAGGCTGCACCGAGTGCAAGGGTGCATGGCGCCGCCACTCGTCCAACTGCTCGACGGAGTAGTTGCAAACACCGATGGCCCGGACCTTCCCCGCCTCATACAACTCCTTTACCACTTGGGCGGTTTCCGCGATGGGCGTGTTGGGGTCGGGCCAGTGGATCTGATAGAGGTCGATGTAGTCAGTGCGCAACCGCCTCAGGCTATCGTCGATCTCCCGGCGGATACGCTCAGGGCGGGCGTTGCGCCACGTATTCTGCTGCTCGTCCCACTCCATGCCAAACTTAGTGGCGATGACGACCTTTTCCCTGGGCACCTGCCGACGGCCGAGGGCCTCTGCCAAGATCTCCTCGGAAAGCCCAAACCCGTACACAGGGGCGGTGTCAATGGTGGTGATGCCCATGTCCACGGCGGCGTGAATGGTCCGAACCGACTGCTCCACATCGGTGCCACCCCAAAGCCACCCACCGATGGCCCACGTCCCCAGGGCGACCCGCGAGACCTCAACCCCGGAGGTCCCCAGCTTGGCGAATTCCATCGTCCCCCTCCTCATACATGCCGTGGCACGTCAAGACCATTCTAGCACACGAAACTTGGCGGACAACCCGCGGCTGCCGCAGGGCAGTTCACCTGCGAGCGCGCCCTTTGGGCAGGTCAGCGTAATGCAGGATTACCGGCAGAAAGGATCCGGCGGCCGGCGCCGAATCAGTGGGGCAGGGAGGCGATCATGCCTGTGAACCAAGAATTGGACGTACAGCTGGTCGAACAGGCCAGGGCCGAGGGCTTCGCCCGCCCACCCCAGCGCAAGGTGCAATGCCCCATCGTCGATATCCACGCCCATGCGCCGGCGGGACCAGTCGCGGCGCCGTTGTATGAGGCAGCGCGGCTATACGGTATTACGCGGCTGGCAGCCATCAGCACTCTGGAGGACGCCCTCGAGCTGAGACAAAAGTATCCGGAAACCGAGATGATCCCGCGCCTCGAGTTCGAGCATTTAGGCGATCCGGACCGTTTCGTCGAGCGCAACGTGGAGCTCGTGCGGCGCGCGGCGGCCAAAGGCGCGCGAATCATCAAGATGTGGTTCGCCCCACGGTTCGTAGGCCGCACCGGCAAGCGGATGGACGATCCGTTACTGGACCCCATCTTTCGGGAAATCGAAACGCACGGTCTCGGGGTACTCACCCACGTCTCGGACCCCGACATCTGGTTTCAGCGGGTGTACACCGATGTGAACCTTTACGGGACTAAGGCGGACCAGTACCCGCAGCTAGAGCACCGCCTCGCCGCCCATCCCGGCGTCCCCATTCTGGCCGCCCACATGGGCGGCGATCCGGAGCATCTCGACCACCTGGCCGAGCTGCTCGATCGCTACCCCAACTTGTACCTGGACACGTCGGCGACCAAGTGGATCGTAAGGGAACTGGGCAAGCAACCCGGCGCGGCCCGGGACTTCTTCAGACAGTACAAGGACCGCATCCTGTTTGGTACAGACCAGGTGGCCATCAAGGACCCAGAACCTTTCCGCTACACTTCCCGCTACTGGATCCACCAACTCTTTTGGGAAACCGATGTCGTGTGTCCCTTGCCCATCGAGGACCCGGATTCGGACGGTCAGCCGATCCTGCGGGGCATCAACCTGCCCGAGGATGTGCTGCCCTGGATTTACTACAAAAACGCTGCCCGTGTCTTCGGCGTTCCCGTCGGGGAACACTGACCATCGCCAGGTGCCTTCGGCGAGGGGCGGGCGAAACCGCCGCCCCTCGCCTGGCCGGCGCAGCCTCGCCCCGGCCAAGCCATGACCTTCAAAATCCGCAGCCCGGTTTCTTCGTACACCTCGCGGACGACCGACTCTCTGAAGGACTCCCCCGGCTCCACATGGCCGCCTGGAAACGCGATACCGCTCCACGGGGGCTTGCAGCGCTCTTGGACCAGCACCCGGCCTTGGTCGTCATACACCATGCACAAATTCGCGAAGACCGCCAGTTCCTTCTGGGCCAATCGCTCCACCTCACCAAAAGAAAAGAGGCGCCGCGAGGCGCCTCCATGGGAATCCTGAGCGTTGCGCCGCCCGAGCCGCTGCGACAGGACGCTCAGTGTCCCGCAGCCATCCAGGTTCGTCAGGCGGCCGGAGACTGGCTGTTGATCCGGCGCACAGCCTTTTGGGCCGTCGGGTTCTCGCCCTTCGCGATGTACTCGGGCGTGGCAAAATGGCAGGCCACGCGGTGCCCACCGCCCACGTCGATGAAATCCGGTTCCTTTTGCTTGCAGATCTCCGCGGCGAAAGGGCAGCGGGTGTGAAACCGGCAACCGCTAGGCGGGTTTATGGGGCTGGGCACATCCCCCTGAAGGATGATCCGCTCCCGCTTAAAGTCGGGGTCCGGTATGGGAATGGCCGAGAACAGCGCCTGGGTGTACGGGTGCAGCGGGTTCTTGTACAGCTCCCGCTTGTCCGCGAGCTCAACGATCTTGCCCAGGTACATGACCGCCACCCGGTCGCTGATGTGCTCCACCACGGCCAGGTCGTGGGCGATGAACAGGTACGTCAGCCCGAATTCCTTCTGCAGGTCCTTGAGCAAGTTGATGACCTGCGCTTGGATGGACACGTCCAAGGCTGATACCGGCTCGTCGCACACGATGAGCTTAGGGTTAACCGCCAGCGCCCGGGCGATGCCGATGCGCTGCCGCTGGCCACCGCTAAACTCATGGGGATAGCGCCGGGCATGGTAAGCGCTCAGCCCGACGACCTCCAGGAGCTCCTGGACTCGCTTCTCCCGCTCACGGCCTTTGGCCAACCCGTGGATGAGCAGGGGCTCTCCGATGATGTCGCCAACGGTCATGCGCGGGTTCAAGGAGGCGTACGGATCCTGGAATATGATCTGCATCTCCTTGCGGAGCTCCCGCATCTGGTCTTTGGATAGCTTGAGGATGTCGCGGCCGTTAAACTTGACCTCGCCCGACGTGGGCTCGATGAGCCGCAAGATCAGGCGGCCCGTCGTGGACTTGCCGCATCCGCTTTCTCCCACCAACCCCAACGTCTCGCCGGGATTAATGTGGAAGCTGATGTTGTCGACCGCCTTGACCGCGCCGACCTGGCGGGAAAAGATGACGCCTTTGGTGATGGGAAAATGCTTAACCAGATTCTTGACTTCCAGCAAAGGTGCCGGCGCCCGGTCCATCTCAGCTCACCTTCTCCTCGACGACCTGGAAATCCGTATGCTTGAGGCACGCCGCCAAGTGCCCGTCGCCCACGTCCATCAGCGGCGGCGCGTACGTCTGGCAGATGGGCTGAGCGTAGCGGCAACGGGGATGGAACCGGCATCCCTTGGGCATGTTGAAGGGGCTCGGCACGACGCCCTCAATCGTCTGCAGGCGCTCCTGCTCCGCGTGCAGCCGCGGGAGCGAGCCCAAAAGCCCCTCCGTATACGGGTGCTTGGGATCCCGGAAGAGAGAACGCACGTCGGTGCGCTCGACGATCTTGCCGGCGTACATGACGATGACCTCGTCCACCATCTCCGCGATGACGCCCAGGTCGTGGGTGATGAGGATGATGGCGGTGCCCAGTTCGTCTCGGAGCTTGCGCATCAGGTCCAAGATCTGGGCCTGAATCGTCACGTCCAGTGCCGTAGTAGGCTCATCGGCGATCAAGAGCTTGGGGTTACACGACAGGGCCATGGCGATCATGACGCGCTGCCGCATGCCGCCGCTCAACTGGTGCGGGTACTCATCCACCCGCTTTTCCGGCGAGGGAATGCC
>LZRQ01000158.1 GCA_002159155.1 Firmicutes bacterium ZCTH02-B6 | reverse complement strand
CCGCCAAGGCCTCCAGGAAGAAATGCTCGCCGCCGATGAGACGCCCACTGCGGACGTTGAACACTTGAACGCAGACCACATCTTTTTCCTGTGCGAAACCAATCAGGTCTTGGTCGATGGCCCGGTCGCTGACCACCGTTTGCCGCTCCGTCACTCGCTCGATCGCCCGGATCTGGTCCCGGATGCGGGCTGCCCGCTCATACTCGAGCGCGTGGGCGGCCTCCCTCATCTCCCGGTACAAGTCCGGCAGCAGCCGGTCGTGGCGCCCCTGCAGGAACAGGTCCACTTGGTCGATAAAGCGATCGTACGCCTCGGGCGTCACCTTGCCCGCGCACGGCCCCACACAGCGCTTGATGTGGTACAAGAGGCACGGCCGGTAATCCAGCTCGCCGCTCAAGTCCAGGCTGCAGGTGCGGATGGGAAACAGCTTACGCAAAAAGCGCATCGTTTCCCGGACCGCGTTGGAGTTGGTGTAAGGGCCGAAGTACTTGGCGCCATCCCTCTCCACCCGGCGCGTGACCACGACCCGCGGGAACGGCTCGTTGAGGGTCAGCTTGAGGTAGGGATACGCCTTGTCGTCCCGCAGGCGAACGTTATAGCGGGGACGGTGCTCCTTGATCAGGTTGGCTTCCAGGATAAGCGCCTCGACCTCGGAGCTGGTGACGATGTAGTCGATGTCCGCAATGTGGGACGTCATCACCCGCACCTTGGCCGACAAGCCGGCGGCCGACTGGAAGTAACTCCGGACGCGGTTTTTCAGCGAAACCGCCTTGCCGACGTAGATGACCTCGCCGGCCGCGTTCTTCATGAGGTACACGCCTGGCCGGTCCGGAAGCAGCCGCAGCTTCTCCCGCAGCTTCTCGCGAACTTCGTCGTCGTGCTCGATGTCCCGCTCGCTGTCCTGCCCGTTGTCCTGCCCGTCACCCTGCTCGTCGTCCTGCCCGTCGCACTG
The DNA here is from genome assembly GCA_002159155.1 of Firmicutes bacterium ZCTH02-B6. GTDB lineage: Bacteria > Bacillota > Limnochordia > Limnochordales > ZCTH02-B6 > ZCTH02-B6. The sequence goes on along the minus strand of LZRQ01000158.1, from coordinate 7,166 downwards.
CTCGTCGTCCTGGCAGTCGCCCCGTTCCTCGTCCCGCCCGTCGCCCCACTCCCCGTTCCACACAGCGCGGGCGCGGTGGCCGGCCTCTCGCTCCTCGGGCTGCCGCTCTTCAGCCGCTGGCTCCACGGGCTGCCGCTCGTCTGCCGCTCGCCCCACGCGCTGCCGTTCGCCAGCATGTCGCTGGTCGCCGGCCCGGTGCATTGCCGCTTTTCCTGGTCCGCCGCTAGTGCCCGGCGTGACGCCATCTGCCAAGGCCCATCACCCGGTTCATTATAGCACAGGCTTCCTGGCACTCCTGCTCGCCGCCGGCCCACACCCTGGGCACGGCAGCTCAAGCCGCGGGGGCTCCCGAACAGCACACTGACCCTCTCGGGCCTATTCGACGTTTCGGCGGTGCGGTTTCCAGTTTTAGGGATCCCGCCGTCCCCCGAGTTGTGTTCGCGCCTCGCTCCCCGGTTATTTCGACCGCTTGGTCTAACCGGAATGGCTGCACGATGTGGGTTTGCGCTAACCCAAAAGCATCGAGGTCGCTGTTCGTTCTTCGGAATGCCGCCGTGATGCGGGCTGACTGTTTCCCACGTCTTCGAACACGAACGAAGCGGCTGGTTTAGACCGACCGGTTGGTCCAAAAGCGAACCGCAGGTGTAGCCACCTTCCCGTCGTCTGGCACGAGCTGGGCAAAAAAAACGGGTACGACAGGCTTGTGTTGGGTACCCCTGCGAAACGTTGTTCCCATGAGGGTTTATCGTGAACTGTTCGGTCGAAATAACTCAAGGGGTTGCTGTCGATCGAGATAACTCAACGGGGTCGTCTTCAACCGGTATGACTCAAGGGGGTTGCGGTGAATCAAGACGTCACCGAGGGCACGAAAACCTGGGACGGTAGTGGCCAGCCAAGAAACGGAGCCGCAGGATATCCCTGCGGCTCCGTCCGGCTGTCGGTACTCAGACCCGGTTCATCGGTCAAGGGACGCTTTCTCGGCCCGTGTGGCACGGTGCCGTGTCGAGACCCACCCACCTTACCTTAACGTGGCACGAACGGGCAAACCGCTTAGCCAGGAGTTCCGCCTGACACAGCCAGCGGACGCGAGTCGGCCGTCACCTCAGAACCGGCTTTGCGTCTCCGCTTACGGCCTCCGTTTGCGGATTCAGTGGCACCCTCGGCACCATCGCCGGCGGCACCCCGGCCCCCGGCGGGCTTGTCAGCGGTGGCGTACTCGACGGCCATGGTGCCTGAGTCGACGGTAGCGTCGCCGGCCCCGCTCTGCGCGCGGTCCCGCTCCAACAGCATGCGCAGGAAGCGGCCGGTGTGGGATTGGGGAATCCGTGCGACCTCCTCGGGCGTGCCGGTGGCGACCACCATCCCACCGCCGTCGCCGCCCTCGGGTCCAAGGTCGATGATGTAGTCGGCCGTCTTGATGACGTCCAGGTTGTGTTCGATGACCACCACCGTGTCGCCGGCTTCCACCAGCCGTTGCAGCACCTGCAGCAGCTTTTCGATGTCAGCCGTGTGCAGACCCGTCGTGGGCTCGTCCAGGATGTACAACGTCCGACCGTTGCTCCGCCGGCTGAGCTCCGTGGCCAGCTTCACCCGCTGCGCCTCGCCGCCCGACAACGTCGTAGCGGGCTGCCCCAGCTCCATGTACCCAAGCCCCACGTCGTACAACGTCTGCAGCTTACGGTGGATGGTCGGATGGGCCGAGAAGAAGTCCAGGGCCTCCTCCACCCGCATGGCCAGTACATCGGCGATAGTTTTGCCCTTGTAGCGCACTTCCAGCGTTTCCCGGTTGTAGCGCTTGCCCTTGCACACCTCGCACGGCACGTACACGTCGGGCAGGAAGTGCATCTCGATTTTGATGATGCCGTCTCCCTTGCACGCCTCGCAGCGGCCGCCCCGGACGTTGAAGCTAAACCGTCCCGGCTTGTAGCCCCGCATCCTCGCCTCGGGCACCTGGGCAAACACCTCCCGGATGCCGTCAAAGGCCCCCGTGTAGGTGGCCGGGTTGGACCGGGGTGTGCGGCCGATGGGCGACTGGTCGATGTCGATGACCTTGTCCAGGTATTCGATCCCCTCGATCGTATCGTGGGCGCCCGGTTTTACCGCCGCGCCGTGCAGCGCCTGGGCCAGCCGCTTATACAGGATTTCGTTGATCAGGGTGCTCTTGCCCGACCCCGACACGCCCGTGACGCACACAAAGACGCCCAAGGGGATCTCGACATCGATGTTTTTGAGGTTGTGCTCCCGGGCGCCGCGAATGACCAGCTTCTTGCCGTTGCCCTTGCGCCGGGCGGCCGGGACGGGAATGGCCCGCTTACCGGACAGGTACTGGCCCGTGATCGACTCGGGGTTGGCGCAGATGTCATCCAGCGTCCCCGCGGCCACCACTCGCCCGCCGTGGGCGCCGGCGCCGGGACCGATATCTACGATGTAGTCGGCGGCGCGGATCGTGTCCTCGTCATGCTCGACGACGATCAAGGTGTTGCCCAGGTCCCTCAGCCCCTTGAGGGTGTTGAGGAGCCGCTCGTTGTCCCGCTGGTGCAGGCCGATGCTGGGCTCGTCCAAGATGTAGAGCACGCCCACCAGCTGCGAACCGATCTGGGTGGCCAGGCGGATGCGCTGCGCCTCGCCTCCTGACAACGTTCCGGCCGCACGATCCAACGTCAGGTATTCAAGCCCCACGTTGACCAGGAACCCAAGCCGCGCCCGGATTTCCTTAAGCACCTGGTAAGCGATGGTGCGCTCCCGCTCCGACAGCTCGGTTTCCAGCCGATCGAAGAACGCCTGCGCCTGCCGCACCGACAAGTGCGTTAGCTCAGCGATATTAAGCCCGCCCACGGTGACCGCCAGGCTCTCTGGCCGCAACCGGGCGCCCTTGCAGGTGGGGCACTCCCGTGCGCTCATGTACTGCTCAAACTCTTCCCGAGCCCAGTCCGATTGGGCTTCCCGGTAGCGCCGGTCCAGGTTGGGGATGACGCCTTCAAAGACCGACTCATATGTCCGCTCCTGGCCCGCCTGGTTGACGTAGCGGAACGGCACCCGCTCATCCCCTAGGCCGTAAAGCAGCACCTTGAGCTGCTCCTCGGTGAGCTTGCCCAGCGGCTGCTCCATGTCGATGCCGTAGCGCCGGCAGACGGATTCCAAGATCGCGTGATGCCACTTGCTCTGGATGTGCGCCCAGGGGAGGATGCCCCCTTGCTGGATGGAGCGGCTGCGGTCCAGCACCAGGTCCGGGTCGATTTCCATGCGAATGCCGAGACCATCACAGCTTGGGCACGCGCCGTACGGACTGTTAAAGGAGAACATGCGCGGCGCGAGCTCCTCGATACTGACGCCGCAGTCGGGGCAGGCGAGCTTCTCGCTAAAGAGCATGGACTCGCCCCCGATGACATCCACGAGCACAATCCCGTCGGCCCGTCGCAGCGCGGTTTCCAGGGAGTCGGTGAGGCGAGATTCGATGCCGGGCCGGACGATAAGCCGGTCAACGACGATCTCGATGGTGTGCTTCTTGTTCTTATCCAGCTCGATCCGCTCGGTCAGCTCCCGCAGCTCGCCGTCGATGCGCACCCGCACAAAGCCCTCGCGGCGCAGCTCCTCCAGGAACTTGCGGTATTCGCCCTTGCGACCCCGGACGACCGGCGCCAGCACCTGCAGGCGCGTCCCCTCGCCCATGGCCATGATCCGGTCCACGATCTGCTCCACCGTCTGCTGCTGGATGGGCCGTCCACACTGCCAGCAGTGGGGGTGGCCGATGCGAGCGTACAGCAGCCGGAGGTAGTCGTAGATCTCGGTCACGGTTCCCACGGTGGAGCGCGGGTTGCGGCTCGTCGTCTTTTGGTCGATGGAGATGGCTGGCGACAAGCCCTCGATAAAGTCCACGTCCGGCTTGTCCATCTGGCCCAAAAACTGGCGCGCGTACGCAGACAGGGACTCCACGTAGCGCCGCTGCCCTTCAGCGTATATGGTGTCGAAGGCCAACGACGACTTGCCCGAGCCCGACAGACCGGTGAACACCACCAGCTTGTCCCGGGGAATCTCCAGGTCGATGTTTTTGAGGTTGTGCTGGCGTGCACCGCGAATGATGATCTTATCTTTGGCCATCGTTTGTCACCCGATCGTTCACCTTGGAAAAAGAGAACGCAGCCCGGCGCGGCAACGTACGCGGCCGGACCGCATTTCTCCCATCCCAAGCTGGGTTCTCACGCCCTGGCGTCCAGCGTCACCAGCAGGTCCCGCAGTTCCTTGATGCGGTCGCGCAGCTCCGCCGCCCGTTCGAACTCGAGCTCGTCCGCGGCGGCAAACATTTCCTTCTCCAGTTCCTTGATATGGCGGGCCAGCTCTTCCGGCGTGAAGGCGCTGACCTCGTCCATCACCGCCCGGGCCGCCTCGTAGCGGGCCTGCTCTTCTGCCGCCCTCTCCTGCTGGATGATGTCGCGCACCGCCTTGCGCACCGTCTCGGGCGTGATGCCGTGCTTGCGGTTGTGCTCCAGCTGGATGGCCCGGCGGCGGTTGGTTTCGTCGATGGCTCGCTGCATGGACTCGGTGATCGTGTCCGCATACATGACCACGCGTCCGTGGACGTTGCGGGCCGCCCGGCCGATGGTCTGGATTAAGGAGGTTTCCGAGCGCAAGAAACCCTCCTTGTCGGCATCCAAGATGGCCACCAGCGACACCTCGGGCAAGTCCAGGCCTTCCCTGAGCAAGTTGATCCCGACGAGGATATCGAACTCACCCAGCCGCAGGTCCCGCAGGATCTCGACCCGCTCAAGCGCAGTGATCTCTGAGTGCAGGTAACGCACCTTAAAGCCCATGTCCTGCAGGTAATCGGTCAAGTCTTCGGCCATCTTCTTGGTCAAGGTGGTGACCAGCACCCGCTCGCCCCGGGCAATGACCTTGCGGCATTCCTCCATGAGGTCGTCGATTTGGCCTTCGACGGGTTTTACGACCACCTCGGGATCCACAAGGCCCGTGGGGCGGATAATTTGCTCCACGATGCGCTCGCTCTTCTCCCGCTCATAGGGCCCGGGCGTCGCGGAAACGAAGACGACCTGGTTGAGCCGCGCCTCAAACTCGTCAAACGTCAGCGGCCGGTTGTCCAGGGCCGAAGGCAAGCGGAACCCGAACTCCACCAGCGTTTCCTTGCGGGAGCGGTCGCCGTTGAACATGCCCCGGATTTGCGGCACCGTCTGATGCGACTCGTCGATGAAGATCAGGAAGTCGCGGGGGAAGTAATCCAACAGCGTCGCCGGCGGCTCGCCCGGGGCGCGCCCGTCCAGGTGGCGCGAGTAGTTTTCGATGCCCTGGCAATAGCCCACTTCCCGCAGCATCTCGATATCATACCGGGTACGCTGCTCAAGGCGCTGCGCTTCAAGGAGTTTCCCCTGCTTTTTGAGCCACGCCAGGCGCTCCTCGAGCTCGGCTTCGATGGACTCAATAGCCCGCTTCATTTTTTCCTCCGGCGTGATGTAGTGGGTGGCCGGGTAGATGCGGACTTCGTCCAGCTCGCCCAAGATCTCGCCGGTCAGCGAGTCGACCGCGACGATGCGTTCCACCTCGTCGCCGAAAAACTCAATGCGGATCACGTTCTCTTCGTAGACGGGAATAATTTCCACCACGTCGCCGCGCACCCGGAACGTGCCCCGCTTGAAACCGACGTCGTTGCGCTGGTACTGGATACCCACCAGGCGCCTGAGGATGTTGTCCCGGTCGCGGATGTCGCCGTGTTTCACTGAGAGCTTCATGCCCACGTAGTCTTCCGGCGAACCGAGGCCGTAGATACAGGAAACGCTGGCGACAATGATGACGTCACGCCGCTCAAAGAGCGCGCTGGTCGCGGCGTGGCGCAGCCGGTCGATCTCGTCGTTGATGGAGGCGTCTTTCTCGATGTAGGTGTCGGTCTGGGGGATGTACGCCTCCGGCTGGTAGTAGTCGTAGTAGCTGATGAAGTAGTGGACCGCGTTGTGCGGGAAAAATTCCCGGAACTCGCTGCAGAGCTGCGCGGCCAGCGTCTTGTTGTGGGCGATGACGAGCGTCGGCCGCTGTACCCGCTCGATGACCGAGGCCATCGTGAAGGTCTTTCCCGTGCCGGTAGCCCCGAGCAGCGTCTGGTAGCGCAGGCCGCGCTCGACCCCCTCGGCTAGCGCGTCGATGGCTTGCGGCTGATCGCCCTTGGGCTCGAACTCCGACACCAGCTTGAACCGCTGTTCGCTCGCTGGCACGGGCGGCCGCCAACGGTCGTCCCCCTTGGCCAGGCTGTCCCACGGGCGCGCCCCAGCCTCCGACAGCCGCTCACCGGCGGACCGCCGCTCGTTTGCGGACCCTCGCGGATGTCTCACGGGCAAGCCTCCCCCTGTTTCGGCCCCCATTATAACATACGTACACGAGTTCGCCTACCGAACGACGGCGGGGGGTTCAGGCAGTACCCGTGGGGCGGGTGGATCTTGGGCTTTGCCCGCTTGTTGGCTCTCGGAAGAAAGGGTCGTTCCGGCATTCACACCCGACGGCGCCTGGCCCACCCGCAAGGCGGCAGGCTTCGTCAACAGCTGCGACACCGGCACCAGCTCAATCCCCGCGGCCTTGATCTCGGGAAGCATGTCCACCAGGGCGGCGTATGTCAGCGGCCGCACGTGTCCGATCCCCACGGCCGCGCCCTGGCGCAGGGCCAAGTTGATCAGCCGCCGGATCTGGGTGCGGATGAACGTCTCGTCGTTTTCGTGGTCCAGAAACACTTGGTTGACCGCATAGGGCACGTCCAGCTCGTGCGCGACCCGGAAGGCGATGGTGTCGCTTACGGTATGGCTGTCCACAAAGAACATCCCCTGCTCCCGCACGACCGCCAGGGCGGCCCGCATGACGCGCGGATCTGTCGTGGCCAAGGACCCCATGTGGTTGTTCATGCCCCGGACGCCGGGTACCGCCGCCAAGGCAGCCCGCACCGCCGCGGCGATCTCATCGTCCGTCATGGAGACGTACAGGCCCCCGGGACCGATGTCCAGCGAGTTGCCCAGCGCCTCCATGGGCATGTGCAGGATGACCTCGAAACCCGCCTCCCCCGCCCTCAGCGCCTGCTCCACCGAGCGCGGGAGGTACGGGAGCACCGCGACCGTGATAGGCTCGGGGAACGACAAGAACGACGGTGCCGCCGCCCAGTCATAGCCCCAGTCGTCGAC
>LZRQ01000157.1 GCA_002159155.1 Firmicutes bacterium ZCTH02-B6 | reverse complement strand
CCGTGGCGTCGCTCATGGCCGCGCCTCCCGTAGCTCGCTATTGAAAACTTACCAAAAGCGACCGGGTGATCAGATGCCAGCCGTCCACCATCACAAAGAGCAGTACCTTGAAGGGCAGCGAGATCATGACCGGCGGCAGCATCAACATTCCCATGGACATCAGCGTGCTGGCTACCACCATGTCGATCACGAGGAATGGGATGAACAAGATGAACCCGAGCTGAAAAGCGGTGCGCAGCTCGCTGATGACGAAGGCGGGAATGATGACGTGCGTTGGCAAGTCGTCCTCCGTGACCGGCCTGGGTCCCCCGGACAACTCCACGAACAACTCGAGGTCCCGCTCCCGGGTGTGCTGCAGCATAAACTCCCGCAACGGGCCCATGGCCTGTTGGAAGGCCTCAGCCTCAGACAGTTGCCCCGCCAGATACGGCTGCACGCCTTGCTCATACACCGCCTGCCATGTGGGTGCCATGGTAAAGAAGGTCAGAAACAGCGCCAGCCCGATGATCACCTGGTTGGGCGGCATCTGCTGGAGGGCGAGGGCGCTGCGGACAAAGGACAGTACCACCACGATCCGGGTAAACGAGGTGAGCATGACCAGGATCGCGGGCGCCAGCGTGAGCACCGTCAGCAGCGCCACGATCTGGAGCGTCAAAGCAACGTCGGCTGGGCCTTCGGCACCGCCAACACCCAGTTCTATCCGAGGAAAAAGGAGATTAGCTTCCTGGGCACGAGCAACGCCTGACCAGACTGCCACCAGCCCGGCGCCACCCACCCATCGCAAAAGGCGCCTCAACGGGATGCGTCCTCCCCGGTTCCCGGGCGCGCCCCCCGCAGCTCTGTGAGAAACGTGACCGTCTGCGGCGTAGATCCGATGAGAAACTGGCGTCCTTCGATCTCTACCACCAAAAGGTGTCGTTGCGGGCCGACGGGCAAGCTCTCCACCACCCGCAGCCGCCCCCGCTGCGCTGCACCAGCCGTGAGACCGCCCATCCAGCGTCGCAAGCCGTATAACCCCGCATACAAGAGAACAAAAACAACCAGGATGCGCCATGCAACGGACGCAAGCTCCAGGCTGGACGATTCCATGGTGGACGGCTCCTACTGCAGGTTCTGCACCCGCTCAGCGGGGCTGACGATGCTCGTCACCTTTACCCCGAAGTTTTCGTCGATGACGACGACTTCCCCTTTCGCAATCAGCTTCCCGTTCACAAACACGTCAACGGGCTCGCCGGCCAGCTTGTCCAATTCGATCAAGGACCCCTTGCCGAGCTCCAGCACCTCTCGGATCAGCATGCGGCGCCGGCCAAGTTCGACGGTTACTTGCAGGGGCACGTCCAAGATCAGGCCGATGTTGGCCGGCTGCGGCGCCATCGTCTGGGGTCGCAGCGGCGCAAATTGGGCGGGCGTGACAGGCACGGTCCCCGTCGTGGGAGTCTGTGCCTGCGGGGTGTGGGCCGCCGGCGCGGCCTGCGGACCCATAGGAACTCCCGCAGCTGCTACACCAGCGCGGGCGGCCATCTCCTTGGCCACGTCGCCAGGCAACACCTCTAACCAGACAAGCTCGCCCACCTCGCCGCGCAGGCGCAATTGCAGGGCGACACATGCCTCGTCTTCCCGGAAAGGAATGTATTGCGGCTGGCTGAGGTCGACCTCTTGGAAGGCGTTGGATTTGGGCGCCAGCGTAGTCCCCAGCTCCTGCTCGAGGGCGGTGACTAGAGCTAGCGACAACTTGTTCAGAAATGACACCGGCTCTTCGGCCGGGGCCAGAGCGGGCAGCACGGCCCTGACCGCCCCGTCAACCAGCGACACTTGCATGCCTTGGACCGCGCCAGCAAAATCGCAGCGTGCTACCAACGGGGAAGACAACCGCTGGCGCACCTCTCCCCAGGTCGACCACCGACCCTCCACGGCAGGGTTGCGCAATGCTTTGCCGGCCAGGGAGGGCAACAGCGGCGCCAGCCGCACCAGCGCCCGCTGGTACAGCTCGGCCAGGACATCCGGCTCATCGCCGGCAGGTTCCTCGGGGGCCGCTGAAGCCCCTTTGAGGAGCGCGTCGATCTCTTCCTGGGAGAGCAGGTGGTCACTCATCGGCTTCCTCCCCTTTCGGCTCGACAACCTCAGTAATTTCAACGGCCAAACGGCTGCCGACTCGCCCTGGTCGGCCGCGGAACTTGGTCTTGTCCCCTACCCGCACCGGCAAGTCGTCGCCGACGCGGGTTTCAAGAAGCACGACGTCTCCGGGTGCCAGTTCCAAAAGCTCGCCCACAGTCACCTGGGCATGTCCAAGGGTGACCGTGACCGGTACGCTCATGTTGGCCACCCGCCGCTGCAGTTCCTCCACGTGCTTGCCCGCTTCCGGTGTATGGGCGGAGCCGAACAAGTGGTGGGCACTCAGGCGCGGAGCTACGGACTCCAGCGCGGCGTGGGGGATGCAGATGCTGATCCGCCCCTCCATCCGCGACCAAGTCACCCGCACCACGATCACGACGACCATTTCCAACGGCGGCACCAACTGCACAAACTGCGGGTTGACCTCAAGCCGCTCGAGGCGCGGCTGCATGGGGACAAGACTCTCCCACGCCTCACCAAGCGCGGTCACCGCCCGATTGAGCACCCGCCGCATCACGGTCTGTTCGATCTCCGTCAGTTCGCGCAGGCGCGGGGGCACCGTTCCAGGTCCGCCGAGCATCCGGTCGATGATGACAAAGCTCAGATCTGGCGGGATCTCTATCAACGCGTTACCCTCGAGCGGCGCCAGTGACAAGACGGCCAGCAGCGTCGGGTTGGCCAGCGAGCGGATGAACTCGTCGTAAGACGTCTGGCTAACCGAAACCACTTCGCCCTCGACCATGGTACGGATGTAACCGGACAAGTGGGTCGCCATGCCGCGGGCGAAGCTTTCATGAATGATCTGGAGCGTGCGAAGTTGGTCTTTGGAAAACTTGTCGGGCCGCCGGAAATCGTAACGCTTGACGGCAGGGCCGCGCTGCGAGCGCTGGTTCAACAGGTCCCTCATGGCAGCCCACCACCTGGTCGGCTTGAGCTCATTGTACCACCAAATCCACAAGGTAGATATCGACAACCATCTCGGGGCCTGTCAGCTCCTCAATGGACGCCCGCAGCTGATCCTTAAGCTGCGTCATGCCGTCGCTTCCGTGCAGCGACTCCATGGTCTGCTCCCGCAGCACGCCGATGATGCGATCTCGCACCTGGGGCATACGCTGTTCAAGGGCTGCTTGCACCTGCAGCGACGCGAGCTCCAGCACGATGCCGGTACGGACATAGCGGGCGGAAGGCCCATTGCCAGCGGAAAGATTGACCGTGAACGTGCCAGCGTCCAGCATCGGGCCGGGCTGCGGCAGCGACGCCGCCGCGCCAGGACCGGTTCCGCCAGAGCGCCAGCCAAAGGACACTCCCATGTAGGCGTAGACCGCATACGCCGTACCGGCCGCCAGGAGAATGACCAGTGCGAGCAAGATGATTAGGTTTCGCATGTCAAGCGCGTTTCGGGCCAAAAGCCAGCACTCCTTCTGCCAGGCCAGACTTGCGCCCCAGCCCGGCCGCCTACTCGCCCAAATCAAGGCGCAGGATCACGATGTCCACACGCCGGTTGCGGGCCCGGTTTTCGTCCGTGTCATTGGGCATCAGCGGGCGGTACTCTCCATAGCCCGCTGCTGACACGCGGGTTGGGTTCAGCCCATGTTGCTCCACCAAGTACCGGAGCACCGTAGTGGCCCTCGCCGTGCTCAGTTCCCAGTTGGAAGGAAACCGCTCGGTCCGGATAGGCCAATTGTCGGTATGGCCCTCGATGCGGATATGATTAGGCACCTCTTTCAAGAGGGTCGCCACTTCATCGAGGGTGCGCAACGCCTCCGGTTTTAGGTCGGCTTTGCCCAGGTCGAAAAATACCGCGTCGGCAAACCGCACGGTGACCCCACGCTCGTTGAGCTCCACCTGCATGGTGGCACCGATGCCGCGCTCCTGTACCAAATCCCGCACACGGCTGTACACCGCGCGGAGCTGGGCTTCCAGCTCGGGGCGGTAAAACTCCACGTCCCTCAGCTCCCACTCCGCGCTGCCTTGCATGTCAGGCTGTGTCTCGATGAGGGTCCTCCCGCCGTCCAGCACGCCCAGGGACGCTTGAAACGCCGCCAGGATCGTCCGGAACCGCTGGACATCGATCTCTGAAAAGCTGAACAGGAGGACGAAGAAACACAAGAGCAGCGTCATCATGTCGGAGTAGGTAAGGAGCCAGGGCGACTGGCCTGGCTCGCCCCCAGCACCATGCCGGCGGGAACGCAAGGACGGCGGCCTAAGCGGCATGAGAGGACCTTACTCCTTCGTCGGCCGGCGACGGGCCGCGCCCCTGGGGCGCGCGGGACAGGAACGCTCGGAGCTTTTCCTCCACGATGCGCGGGTTGTCGCCGGCCTGAATGGCCAGGATGCCCTCGACGACCAGGGCCTTCACCAGGAGCTCCTGGCTGCTTTTCACCTGCAGCTTTCCGGCGATCGGCAGGAAGACCAGGTTGGCCAATACCGCGCCGTAGAACGTGGTGATGAGCGCCACCGCCAGGCCGCTGCCGATTTGGTCCGGGTTTTCCAAGTACGCCAGCATGCGGATAAGTCCGACGAGCGTACCCAGCATACCGAACGCCGGGGCGAAGTTGCCGGCCGTCTGAAAAACGGCTCGGCCGGCCGCGTGCCGCTCGGACAAAAAGTCGATTTCCGTCTCCAGCACGTTACGAACGATCTCTGGGTCGACGCCGTCCACCGCCAACTGGATCCCCTTGCGCAAGAACGGGTCTTCCAGCGCCTCCGCCTCTTCCTCCATGGCCAGAAGGCCTTCCCGGCGCGCTTTCTCAGCGAAATGGACCATCAGCGGGATGACGTCGGCTGCGGTCTGGCGGCGCTGGGAGAAGGCGACGCGCACCAGCATCGGCACCCTCGCGATCTGCTCCATCGGATGGCTGATCAGGGTGGCGGCAATGGTGCCACCCAACACGATCACCAGAGAGGGCCAATCCACGAACAGGCGCCAATCGCCGTCGCTGGTTACCGCCCAGATGATGGCGGTTAGCCCGATAAAGATCCCCAGTACGCTGCTTCGATCCATGCGCCCACCCCATCGTGACGCGCCGCTACGGCCGGCATGCATTGCCGCCCCGGGCGACTACCGCACGGATGCTGCTTACCGCTTCAGGTTCACCAGTTCCTGCAGCATCTCGTCGGAGGTCGTGATAATGCGGGAATTGGCCTGGAACCCGCGCTGAGTGATGATCATCTGCGTGAACTCTTCCGACAGGTCCACGTTGGACATTTCCACCGTTCCCGAAGCGACGAAGCCGCGGTCCGCGGTGCCCGGGGTACCGATGCGCGGCAACCCGGAGTTGTGCGAGGCGCGGAACGAGGTTTCGCCCACCTGCTCAAGGCCTCCAGGATTGGCGAATGTGGCCGTCGCCAGCTGCGCCAGCACTTGCGTCAGGCCATTGGAGAAGATGCCTGTGATCGTGCCGGTGGCGTCGATGCGCACTTCCTCCAGCGACCCCGGCGGAAAGCCGTTCTGGCTGCGCACGTTCACGTCCGAGAGCCCCGAGTACTGGGTCAACGACTCGAAGTCCAGGTCGAAGGTCATCGGAGCCGCGCCCCCGGGAGGAGTAAACGTCACCTGCGTTCCGTTGACGCCCGAGTACTCGCCCGTTGCGGTAAAGGTGATCTGCCCGGACCCAACCGAAGTGCCGTTCCACTTGGCCGCCCAGTCCCACTGGTTGTCGGCCGCCTTGGTGAAGGTCACCAGCACTTCCTGGCGGCGCCCAAGCGAATCGTAGACGGAAATTGAACGTGTGACGGTGGCCTCGACAGCGCTCTCTGCGCTCAAGTTTCCGGTGAGCACCACTTGGGTCGTGGCCCGCGCGGGCAGGGTGTGGTCGGAGGAAATCCGGATCGCCTCCACGGGCTTGTCCGTATCGACCGCGCCGTTCACCGCGTTCCAGCCGGCCACCCGCATGCCGCTTGCCTTGGAAACGAGCCAGCCCTCCTGGTCGAAGTCAAAGACGCCTGCCCGAGTGTAAAATTGCTGGTCGCCCTCGAGCACGATGAAGAAGCCGTTGCCGCGAATCGCAAGGTCCGTAGTGATCCCGGTGGGCTGGAGGTTGCCCGGGGAGTGGATCACATCGATAGTGCCCAGCTGCACCCCGAGACCTACCTGCCGCGGGTTGGTGCCGCCGCGGTCTTGCGACGGTGCCGTGGCCGCCCGCAGCGACTGGTACAGCATGTCCTGAAACGTCACGCGGCTCGTCTTGTAGCCGACCGTGTTGACGTTGGCGATGTTGTTGCCGATGACGTCCATGCGGGTCTGGTGGACCAGCAGGCCCGAGACCCCGGAGAACAAAGACCGCATCATGGCTGCTCAATCCTCCCCGGCTCTACTTCGCGGCCTCGTCCGGCCGCACTTCCAGCACGTCTCCCAACGAGAAGCGCCGCTCGCCCACGATGAGCATGGGCGTGCCGTTGTCGAGGTACACCCCGTCCACCTTGCCGGTAATCGGCGCGCCGGTGAGCGGATCGAGGATCACCACGGTCCGCCCCAAAAGGCTGACCGCTTGGCCAAGCCCGCCGAACTGCCAATGGAAATCGGCTAGACGCTCCATCTGGGAGGCCATGTTGTTCATCTGCTCCAGCGCGCTGAACTGGGCCAGCTGCGCGATGAACTCCTGATCCTTGACGGGATTGATGGGATCCTGATAGCGCAGCTGTGTCACCAACAGTCGCAAGAAGGCGTCTTTGCCCAGTTCCGCTGTGTCATTGCCGGAGGATGCGCCCCCGCTGTAACGGCTGCGCTCTGCGGCGCTAGACGCCACGGCAGTGTACAAACTGACTGCGTCCATTGGCCTCACCTCCCCGCTGACGGGTCTCGTGCACGTTTTCCTTATAAGGCCACACCGCGTAAGTGCCGGTCAGCGCCGGCACAGCCCCGGCATCAAACAACCACATCGATCATGGTCGCGATGCCGTCGGGCGGCAAGGCGCGGCCATCGCCATCCATCAGGCTCGCTCCCTCGCCGACCGGCGTCGTACCCAACTCATGCAGCTCCGACGGTGTTGACCGGGACGGTGCATGGTTCGCGCCCCACCCCGACGTAGAGCCGCCGAAAGCAAGTAGGCCGCTGTGTCCGTGTCCCGGGCCGCTATCCACATGGGCGTCGGCAAGCTGCAGTCCGTGCTCGGCCAGGGCCGCCCGCAGTTCGGGCAGGTCTTCCTGGATCCAAGCGCGTACCTGGGAATTCTCGACGGCGAAACGGGCCGTTACGCTGCCCGATGGGTCAACACTGATCCGCAAAACCACTTCCCCCAGATACTCCGGATGCAACCGGATCGCGACGCGCCCACCGCCGCCGGGTGTCACCTGTTGGCGCATTTCGGCCACAAGCTCCAGCAGGTGCTCGGACAGTTGCTGCGTCACCGACCCGCGAAACACCGATGGGTCAGGCGAACCCGGCTCTGGTCCAGCCAGCGGCTGGGGTTGGACCGAGAACGCCATACCTGTGCCACCGTCGCCGCCTGCCGGCTCCTGAGTGCTGGCCACAGCGTGTCCCGCAGCCCAACCTGGGGCTCCCGCTTCGGCACTGCTAGCGCGGAGAAGGGTCTCCTCCTCCCACCGGGCCAGCTCGCCGTCACCAGACGGATTCACGCTGTAGGCCCCTGTCCCGGACCAGCTGTCGACCTCATCACTCAACTGCCCATCACTGGCTGCAGGCTGGCCGCCGGTGACCCGCGCGGGCACCCTGCTAGAGGAATCACCGGCCTCTTCGTACCCGGAGGCCGCGCCGGCACCCAAACCGGTCCTCAGATGAGAATCCTCTTGCAGACGCTGTTGCCCGCGCTCCAACACGGTCGTAAAGCCCGCGGCGCCAGGGGCGTCATCTGTCGGGTCCGAGCCGCTCCCCCTCGCCCCTCTCGGCACGGCGGCACCAGCATCGGGTGTCATTCCCTCGGGCCAAACCGGCGTATCCCCGAACGCATGGTGGTTGCCCTCTAGGTCCGCAAACGCCAAGGACTCCGACGGTTCACCAGGCGGAAACGTCTCGCTTGGGGCTGCAACCATCCCCGCTTGGCTGGCGGCCTCGGTCTTCGCCGCCTGTGCGGAAGCCCCCGTCC
>LZRQ01000156.1 GCA_002159155.1 Firmicutes bacterium ZCTH02-B6 | reverse complement strand
GCTCTATTACATCGCTCACAAACTGGTGCGCAAGTCGCTGGAGGACGGCTACCTCGTCGGCTCCCGGGGCTCGGTTGGGTCATCGCTGGTTGCCACCTTGTGTGAGATCACGGAGGTCAACCCGCTGCCGCCGCACTACGTGTGCCCGTCGTGCCAGTGGTCGGAGTTTTTCACCGACGGCAGCGTCGGTGCAGGCGTCGATCTGCCCAACAAGCCGTGTCCCCGTTGCGGCACGCAGCTGGCCAAGGACGGGTTCGACATCCCGTTCGAGACGTTTATGGGCTTCCACGGCGACAAAGTGCCCGACATCGACCTTAACTTCTCCGGCGAGTACCAGGCCGAAGCCCACCGTTTCGCCGAGGAGCTGCTGGGTAAGGAAAACGTGTACCGCGCGGGCACAACGGCTACTTTGGCCGAGCGTACAGCGTACGGCTACGTGAAAAAGTTTTTGGAGTCCCTCGGCCGGGAAGCCCGCAACGCCGAGATTAACCGCCTCGTGCGCGGTTGTACCGGGGTGCGGCGCACGACGGGCCAGCACCCGGGCGGGCTCATCGTCGTGCCCAGGGGACGCGACATCCACGAGTTTACGCCGGTACAGTATCCCGCCAATGACCGTGAAGCAGGCGTGGTCACAACCCACTTCGACTTCCACGCTTTGCACGACAACCTGGTCAAGCTGGACATCCTCGGCCACGACGATCCGACGGTGCTGCGCATGCTGCAGGATCTGACGGGAGTTGACGTGCGCCGCATTCCCCTAGACGATCCGGCGACTATGGCCATCTTTTCGAGCACCTCGACACTCGGCCTGCCTGACGACGGCTCGGGGAGCGTGGGGACGCTCGGCATTCCGGAGTTTGGCACCCGCTTTGTCCGGCAAATGCTGGAGGAAACGCGTCCGAAGACGTTCGCGGAGTTGGTGCGCATCAGCGGTTTGTCCCACGGAACCAACGTGTGGACCAACAACGCGCAGGACCTGATCCGCAAGGGAATTGCGACCTTGCCGGAGGTCATCGCGACCCGTGACGACATCATGATCTACTTAATCCAGAAGGGCATGGAGTCGGGCGCGGCCTTCCGCATCATGGAGCAGGTCCGCAAGGGCAAAGGCCTGAAGGCAGAGGACGAGGAGCTCATGCGCAAGCACGGGCTGCCGGACTGGTATATCGAGTCGTGTCAAAAGATCAGTTACATGTTCCCGAAGGCCCACGCGGCGGCGTATGTGATGATGGCGTTCCGCATCGCCTATTTCAAGGTGCATTACCCGGAGGCGTTCTACGCGGCCTACCTCTCCGTGCGGGCTGAGGAATACGATGCCGACCTGGTGGTGCAGGGGCGGGAGGCTATTCGTCGTGCCATCGAGGCGGTGGAACGCAAGGGTGCCGAGGCGACCGCGCGGGACAAGAGCTTGGTGACCATTATGGAGATCGTCCTCGAGGCCATGGCGCGCGGGATCAAGTTCCTGCGGGTTCATTTGTACGAATCGGATCCGAAGCGTTTTCGTATCACAAGCGAGGGGCTCCTTCCGCCGCTTTCCGCCCTGCAGGGAGTGGGCGCCGCGGCGGCGGAGAGCATCGCTGAGGCCCGGGCAGAAGGTCCGTTCACGTCCGTGGACGACCTGCGCAAGCGGGCGCGGCTTTCTCGCAGCGTCGTGGACACGCTCCGGCAGCACGGCTGTTTGGCCGGTTTGCCGGAAACCGATCAGCTCACGCTTTTTTGAGCTCGTTTGAGGGAACACCTGTTGCCAACGATTCGCAGCGGTGATATACTACGCGCGGATGTCGACACGTGCCTTCGGGAAAGAGTGGGGAACTCCCCACTCTTTCGTTCATGTTAGGGGGAGTGCCGGTGGCGCGGGATGTGGTGGCGCTGGTTGCGCCGGTGGCGGAGGAGCTGGCCGCGCGGCTCGGTTTGGAAGTCGTCGACGTGGAATACCGCCGCGAAGGCGGCGGTTGGGTGCTGCGGGTCTTTATCGACAAGCCGGGGGGCGTAACCTTAGACGACTGTCAGGCCCTGAGCGAGGAGCTCAGCGACCGGCTGGACGATCTCGATCCGATCCCAACCAGCTACAGCCTGGAGGTGTCGTCGCCAGGCATCGAGCGGCCGCTCAAACGGCCGGCGGATTTCGAGCGCTTCGCGGGTCGCCGGGTGCACGTGCGCACCTTTGCGCCGCTCGAGGGACGGCGCAACTTTCAAGGCCGGCTGGTGGGGCTGGTTGAGGGCGATGTGGTTTTGGAAACCGACGCAGGCCAGGTGGCGATCCCGCACGATCTGGTGGCCAAAGCGCACCTGGTGGCCGAGTTTTAACGGGTAGGAGGCCGTTGCCCACGATGAATCTGGAACTGGTTGGTGCTCTGAACGAGCTGGAAAAAGAACGGGGCATCTCCAAAGAGATTTTGATGGAAGCCATCGAGGCGGCCATCGTGTCCGCGTACAAGCGCCATTATGGCTCCGCGGAAAACGTCCGGGTCGTGCTGGACGACCGCACGGGCCGCCTGCGTGTCTACGCCCTCAAGGATGTCGTCGAGGAAGTCCAGGACGAGGCGACCGAGATTTCCCTGGCCGAAGCCCAGAGCATCAACCCCACCTACAAGCTCCACGACGTGGTTGAGATCGAAGTTACCCCGCGGGACTTCGGGCGCATCGCTGCGCAGACCGCAAAGCAAGTGGTGGTGCAGCGCATTCGCGAGGCAGAGCGGAACCTGATTTATGAGGAGTACGCCAACCGCGTGGGCGACATCGTCACCGGGATCGTCCAGCGCCTGGATCATCGCAACGTCATCATCGATCTCGGCCGCATCGAGTCGGTGCTGGTGCCCAGCGAGCAGATGCCGGGCGAAACCTACCCGCCGGGTTCGCGCATCAAGGTGTACATTACCGAGGTGCGCAAGACCCCCAAAGGCCCGCAAGTGATGATTTCCCGCACCCACCCCGGGCTTTTGAAGCGCCTGTTTGAGCTGGAAGTGCCCGAAATCCATGACGGCGTCGTGGAGATCAAGGCCGTAGCCCGGGAAGCCGGCAACCGTTCCAAGATTGCCGTCTTCTCGTACGAGCCCAACGTGGATCCCGTGGGCGCGTGCGTCGGTCCCCGTGGCACCCGGGTCCAGGCGGTGGTCCAGGAGCTCAGGGGCGAGAAGATCGACATCGTCGAGTGGTCGCCCGATCCAGCACGCTTTGTGGCCAACGCCTTGAGCCCGGCCAAGGTGGTGCAGGTCTTTCTCAACCACGATGAAAAGACGGCCCGGGCCGTTGTCCCGGATCATCAGCTGTCGCTGGCCATCGGCAAGGAAGGCCAGAACGCCCGCCTGGCCGCCCGCTTGTGCGGCTGGAAGATTGACATCAAGAGCGAGTCGCAGATGGCTGAGCTCGCGGTTTTGGAGGCACAGCGGGCCTTCGAGGAGGCGGAGGCGGCGTTGCGGGCCAAGCGGGCTGCGGAGCAGGCCGCCCGTGAGGCGGAGGAGGCCCAGGTGCCTGTGGCCGACGAACTCCCCGAGGAGGAGCCCGTCCTGGCGGAAGAACCGCTGGCCGCCGTCGCCACGGCGACACCTGGGGTGGAGACCGAGCCGGAGCCGGCGGTCGAGCCTGGACCGGAACCCGAGCAGGAGGAATTTGTCGAGGAGCTGCCCGAGGAGTTCTTGGAACCGGCCTTGGACGAGCTGGAACTCGAGGAGCCCGAGCGCGAGAAGCCAGCTCCGGCCAAACTCAAGAAGGGCAAGGCGGCCAAACGGGAACTGCAGGAGATCTTCGAGGAAGAAGTCCTGGAGGAGGACGAGCCGCTGCCTAGCCTGTTTGGCACGGACGAGGAAGAAGCGGAAGACGTTGTCGTGTATGTGGCCGGGCCTGAGGATGACGCCGACGATAACCCGCTGCGCCAGCGGCTCGCGCAGGTGCTCGGGCAGGTGGTTGGCCAGGGGTCCGCGAACGTCGGTGCCGAGGGAGGCAAGGGCACCAAGGAGACCAAGCCCCAGGCTTCCAAAGAGGCCAAGAACGCCAAGGGAGCAAAGGGCGCCGCAGGGGACACCCCCAAGGGTGGGAAGTCCGCTTCGCGCACAGCGGGGAAGGGTAAGGAGTCCAAGCGGGTTCTGAAAGATTTGCAGTCCTTGGCCGACCTGCTGCTGGAGGACGAGTAAAGGGGGAAGACCGCCGTGAAGCCGCGCAAGGTCCCACAACGCACCTGTGTCGGCTGCCGGCAGGTGCGGGCTAAGCGGGAGCTGGTCCGCGTCGTACGCACCCCTGACGGGCAGGTGACGGTGGACACCACAGGCAAGCTGGCAGGGCGAGGGGCTTACGTATGCCCAGATCCCAACTGCTTGGAACTGGCGTGGAAAGGCCGGCGACTCGAGCGCGCCCTGCAGCATCCGGTGCCAGAAGAAGTACGGCAGCGCTTGGCCGAAATGCTGGCGGCGGCTGCACCATGAATCCCGCGTCCATCCTGGGCTTTGCCCAGGCGGCCGGTCGGCTAGCTTCAGGCGACGGGGCGGTGGAACGTGCCCTGCGCCAGGGGCGTGCCGTGCTGGTCCTCATCGCGGTTGACGCGGGAGCGGTCACGGTGCGCCGGTTCCAGCACCTTTGTTCTGCGGCAGGGGTGCCCTGGATACACTGGGGCCGCAAGGCCGTTCTTGGCAGCTGGTTGGGCCAGCGGCCACGGGCGGTGCTGGCGGTCTGCGATCCGCACTTCGCCCGCCTGCTACGAGAGGCTGTCGGCGAAGGCGAAACGAGTTGAGGTGATGTGGTCGATGGCGAAAGTGCGCGTTTACGAGTTGGCGAGGGATCTGGGCGTCGACAGCAAGGACATTGTGGACTTCCTGGCCTCTTTGGGCCAGGATGTGAAAAATCACATGAGCACCGTGGAGGACGAGTACGTCGCCCGCGTGTTGCGGCGCTTCGGCGGCGCGAAAACCGCGGCAGGCACCAACGGTGCGGGGAGCTCGCCAGGCCAGCCGCAGGCCGCATCCCCGGCGCAAGGTAGGGCGGCGGGTTCCGCAGCAGCGCCGCAGTCCCGGGGCGTCACCGCCTCACAGGCGGCTAGGCCGACCCAAGGCCAGCCTGTTAACCGACCCGCTGGCCAGTCGGGTGCGGCGCGAGACCATCGCGCGTCGTCCCAGACGGCCCGGCCGGCCAGTGAGGACCGGCGTCCGCAATCTCCCCAGGGGGGTGCTCAGCAGGCTCAGCGCCAAGCCGCTCGTCAGGCTGGCGGCCAGCCCCAGGGGAAGGCGGATGGCAGGCAGCGGGGTCAGGCTCCCGGCGGCAAGGCCAAGGGCAAGGGCCACCCCATGCCTCAGCGGGGCCAGCGGCCGGCGCCCGAACCGGGTTCCCGCGGCAAGTTGGAACTGCCGGAGAGCATCCCTATCAAGGATCTGGCCGGCAAAGTGGGCGTTCAGGCCACGGCCATCGTGAAGTACTTGTTCAACCAGGGCATGATGGTGACGGTCAACCAGAGCATTGACTTTGAGACCGCCGCTAAGATCGCGACCCGGCTTGGCTTTGAAGTGGTGAAGCCGCGCGATCCGCTGGCCGACGCCCTGGTGGACCAAGAGGATCCGCCCGAGACGCTCAAGTCCATCCCTCCCGTCGTGACGATCATGGGGCACGTCGACCACGGCAAGACGACGTTGCTGGACGCTATCCGGGAAACGCGGGTGGCTGCCAGCGAGGCTGGCGGTATTACCCAGCACATCGGCGCCTACCAAGTGGAGTGGAACGGCAAGAAGATCACATTCCTGGACACGCCGGGCCACGAGGCCTTCACGGCCATGCGTTCGCGCGGAGCGCGGGTGACCGACATTGCGGTGCTGGTCGTCGCCGCCGATGACGGCGTCATGCCCCAGACCATCGAGGCCATCAACCATGCCCGGGCCGCCGATGTGCCGATCATCGTGGCTCTCAACAAGATCGACAAGCCTGACGCGAACCCGGACCGGGTCAAGCAGCAGCTGGCCGACCAGGGGCTGATCCCGGAAGAGTGGGGCGGCGACACCGTCCTGGTGCCGGTCTCGGCGTTGCGGCGTCAAGGGCTGGACGACTTGCTGGAAATGATCCTGCTCGTCGCGGAGCTGAGGGAGCTCAAGGCCAACCCGGATCGCCCGGCGCGGGGCGTCATCATCGAGGCCGAACTGGACAAGGGGCGGGGTCCCGTCTGTACCGTTTTGGTCAAGAAGGGCACACTGCGCCTGGGCGACGCGGTGGTGGCTGGCCACACGGCTGGCAAAGTGCGTGCTATGCTTGACGATCGCGGGCAGCCATTGGCAGAGGCTGGACCCGCCACGCCTGTGTCGGTGCTCGGACTGGACGACGTCCCGATGGCTGGCGACGAACTGGTGGTCGTTGCGGACGAGCGCCTGGCGCGAGAGCTGGCTGGGCGCCGGCGGGAAGAAATGCGCCAGCAGGAAATGCAACGTCCCGTGCGCGCCAACTTGGAGCAGCTGTTCGAGCAGGTCAAGGCTGGGCAGTTGCCTGAGCTCCCCATTATCATCAAGGGCGACGTGCAGGGTTCTGTCGAGGCCCTGCGGGGCGCCTTGGAGAAGTTGAGCCGCGAGGATGTGCGCCTAAACGTGATCCACGCGGCGGTGGGCGGGATCACGAAGACGGACGTCGACTTGGCCGCGGCCGCCAACGCCATCATCATCGGCTTCAATGTGCGTCCGGACGCGACGGCCCGCAAGGTCGCGGAGCAGGAAAACGTGGATGTCCGGACTTACCGGGTGATTTACGACGCCATTGAGGAAATGAAGAAGGCCCTGGAGGGCATGCTGGAACCGGAGTACCGCGAGGTGGTGCTGGGACGAGCCGAAGTGCGGGCCCTGTTCCGGGTGCCCAACGTGGGTACGGTGGCTGGCTGCTATGTCACCGAGGGCAAGGCGCTGCGGGGCGCGTCCGTGCGGGTTATCCGCGACGGCACCGTGGTGCACGAAGGTGCCATGAGTTCTCTCAAGCGGTTCAAGGACGACGTGCGCGAGGTTGCCCAAGGCTACGAGTGCGGCATTGGGCTCGAGCGTTTCAATGACCTTAAGGAAGGAGACGTCCTGGAGTTCTTCCGGATGGAACAGGTCCCTCGTGATGGGCGATGATCGTCGGGGTCTTGCGCCTGGAACTGTTCATCGGGGAGAGCGACTCGCTGAAGGATAAGCGGCGGGTGTTGAGCAGCCTGACCCAACGGATCCGCAACCGGTTCAACGTCTCCATCGCGGAAGTGGACGGTCACGACTTATGGCGACGGGCCACCCTCGGGGTGGCCCTCGTGGCCAACGATCGACGTTACGCCCAACAAGTCCTGTCGACCGTCGTCGACTTTGTCGGGCGGACGGCGGACGTGGAGCTGACGGACTACTCGATCGAGCTGCTCTGATGCAACGCCTCACTCCGCCGCGCACAAGGAGGGGCATCCATGGGCGTCACCCGCAGGCAGCGGTTGCAGGAAGAGTTCAAGCGGGAAACCAGCGATATCCTGCAAAAGATGAAGGACCCGCGCATCGGCTTCGTCTCGGTGACCGACGCGGAAATTTCCCAGGACTTGCGCCACGTCAAGATCTTTGTCTCCGTCTTTGGTTCCGACGATGAAAAGGAGCGGACGCTGGCAGCGCTGGAGCACGCGCGCGGGTTTGTCCGCACCGAATTGGGTAGGCGCATCCGCCTCCGCCACACGCCCGAAGTTGTCTTCCGCCTGGATGATTCCATCGAACGGGGACAACGCATCAACCAGCTCTTGCGCTCGGTGGCGACAGAGGAGGGAGCGGATGAACCCCGCTGAGCACCTGGCGGAAGTGGCTGCCCGGCTGCGGTCGCACGCGAGCTACGTCATTACGGGCCACGTGGACCCAGATCCCGACTCCCTCGGTTCTGCACTGGCGCTCGCATGGGGGCTGGAGCGCCTGGGGAAGCGGGTGCACGTGGTGTCGCCGGATCCCGTGCGGCCCGAATGGAGGTTCTTGCCCGGAAGTGAGTCCATCTGTGTCCCGCCGCCGGTCCCGGAGGCGGAAGCGCTGGTCGTCCTGGACTGCGACTTGCCTAGAACGGGCGCAGTCGCCGAGGCGGCAGGCCGGTTTGCTCACATTTACAACCTGGATCACCACGTCACCAACGCCGCCGGCGGAACGGTCCGGTACATCGATCCGCACGCCGCGGCTACGGGCGAGATCGTCTATTCGGTGCTGGTGGACCACTGGGGGCTGGCTTTAGAGCCCGGACCGGCGACCAACCTCTACAC
>LZRQ01000155.1 GCA_002159155.1 Firmicutes bacterium ZCTH02-B6 | reverse complement strand
CAACGAGCCGTCCAGAAGCTTCATCGTGTTGAACTCGGTGGTGTTGCCGATGCGGGTCAATTCCTCGGCCAGCTGGTTGATTTCCTTTTGGATCTCATAGCGGTCAGTGGCCGTATTCGTGTCATTGGCCGCCTGGGCCGCCAGCTCGCGCATGCGCTGCAAAATCGCGTGGCTTTCGGTCAAAGCGCCTTCAGCCGTCTGGATCAGGGAGATGCCGTCCTGGGCGTTCTTCGCGGCCATGTTCAAGCCCCGGATCTGCCCCCGCATCTTCTCCGAGATGGCCAGGCCCGCCGCGTCGTCGCCGGCCCGGTTGATCCGGAGACCCGAGGACAGCTTCTCAATGGACTTGGCGATCCCACCCTGGTTGATGACCAACTGACGATGAGCGTTCATCGCCATAATGTTGTTGGCAATGCGCATGTTACATCCTCCTTGATGAACATGGTTCGTCGGTCAGGTCGACCGTTCTGCGCTGCCCGCTCGGCGGATTATGGCGAAACACCTCCACCTCCTCCCCCGCCGTGTCGGCCTCCTTGCCGACAGACAGAGTCGGGCAGACGCTTTCACTCCCAGTATCGTCCTGGTATGTAAAGTCCTTTAGTCCCAAAGTTCCACTCGCAGTATCGCGGGTGACCCTCTTTCGTGCCAAGTCGGTGGGTACTCTGGCTAGAAGCACGCTCACCCCCACTAGCTTAAGCCATCGGAGAATGTTGCCGACATCAAACTAAGAAGGAATGAGAACCCGTGAGGATTGGGCGACTGCTAATCGAGATTGAGTTACCGCGTTTGGACGTAAGTATGCGGATGCCGCGCGTCCATATTGACGTCCGGGAAGCACAGGCAGACATCGGCTTGAAGCCCATAGGGAAAATCGCGCGTGAGCTAGCCGCCCGTGGTCATCGCGCGGCATGGCAGGCGATCTCCCAAATTGCCCGCGAGGGCGATCAACTTGCCCGCATTGAGGAGGGGGAGAATCCCATCGCCGACCAAGCCCGGCGGCGCGGATTACGGGATTTGCAAATTAATATCGATGTTGCTCCAAAGCATCCCGTGCTCGTTGAAGTGGAGCCTGGTGAAGCCGCGGTGCAAGTTACTCCTGGCCAGGTACGCGTTAGAGCGTCGGTCCTCCTGGCCTCCGGCCAATACATCGACATCGAGGCATAACGCTAGGTGTCCTGCGACTCATCCTTGTGCCGCGGACCGATACCGGTTTGTGGGGCCTTCCCTCGCTCAACAGGCTCCGTTGGTGTCGCCCCGGACCTGTGCAGCACACGTTCAAGCGCTGCCAAGTCAGGGGTGTCCTTAAGAGCGGCACGCCGATTTTCTTCCTGGATCTCCCGGTAGATTTCCTCCCGGTGCACCGGAACGTGGCGAGGCGCCTCAATCCCCAACTTGACCTGGTCCCCGCGCACGTCGACGACGGTGATCTTGATCTCGTCGCCGATCATGATGCTTTCGTCCCGCTTGCGGGTTAGTACCAGCATGTTTTCGGTCCCTCCCTGGACGCCCCGCCTGGCTACCCGTCCTGCCGTTCGGCGGCTGCCGCGGCCTGCAGTTCGGCCAAGATGGGATGACGCAGGCCATATGGCCCGTCGGGCAGCACCACCTGACAGCCGAGCCGTTTGTGCAGGTTGAGCACGACCGGAGCCTGCAGGTTAGCGGTCATACCCGCCGGATCGCCTGCGGGCACGGTGACGATCGCGTACACGGTCGCGTCTTGTCCGTCCTCCAGCTCCAGGTCCGTGACCGTCTCCGGGGCCACCGCCACCCGGTAATCAGGGCGGAACGTGCGCGGGTCGATCAGGACAAAGGCAACCGCAGGGTCATCAACTCCCTGCAGTATATGAAACACGCTGCCCGGGCTATGCTCGAGCAGCAGGTAGTGTTTCACGTGCCCAAATCCGAGTATCCCTGAGGGAAAGCGGATGATGTCGTCCTCCCGCACCTCGAGCTCGCCAAAGCGGGGACTGCTGATCCGCATGGTCTTCCCTTCCTTTCCCGGCTTCCTCTTCCGCAGGCAGTATTCGCCTCGGCACCGGCAAACTCTGCTGGAACTTGATGCCATTCAAGCGCAAAAGGGCGGCATAGACGCCGCCCTTCACGTGCCGAGTTTCTCAGTCTGGATGCCACCCGGTGAAGCTTGGCCGTTACCGCAGGAAGTCCAACAAGGACGGCTGGATGATGCGCGCCCCGGCGGCCAGAGCGGCCCGATACGCGTTTTCGGAGACCTTGAGATCCACGATAGCCCGGGCGATGTCCACGTCTTCGGTGTTGGAAAGGAGTTGCTCGAAGTTGAGCTCGAGCTCATCTAGGCGCGTCCGCGCCAGCACCATGCGGTTGATGCGCGCTCCTACGTCAGCCCTGACCCGCAGGAGGTTGTCCAGCGCGTCGTCCAGGCCTTCCGTAACCTCTCCGCCGAGGCGGTCGCCCTCGCCGGCATTCAGGGCGTCCCGCAAATCCACCAGCGCGTCGAGGATCGGGTCAAACACCCCGTTGCCCGGTACGTTGACGGCCACGGTAACGCCGTCGGCAAACTCATATTTCCGCTCGCCGGCATCGCCGCGGTACATAGGCGCCCCCGTAGCCGCAGGATCGTACGTGTACGGCTGCTGCAAGGTCTGGTTGCCGGAGAAGATGTACAGACCGCCGTGGCGCGTGTTGGCGATGTCGATGGCGTGCTGAAAAAGCTGATCCACCTCTTTGGCCAGGGCTTCGCGGGCATCCTGCGGCAGCGTGTCGCTCGCGCCGTACACGGCCAACTCCTTTGCGCGATGGAGTACTTCCGTAAGCTCGTTCAAGGCCGAGTCCGTCGCCTCCAGCCACGACAACGCCGCGTCCAGGTTGGCCCGGTGCTGCCGCGTCTGCACGAGCCCCGTCTGCAGGCGCATGGCGACACTGGTCGCCGCGGGGTCGTCGGACGGAAACCGCAGGCGCTTGCCCGAGGACAGCTGGACATGGAGCTGCTCCATGCGCTGCAAGTGGTTGTTGAGATTGGCCAACAGGCCCCGAGCGATCATCTGGTTCGTTACCCGCATCGCCGCTTCACCCCTACCTTACGCCGTCAACGCCGGGTTACCGGCCCACCACGCCCATACGCAGGATGATGGTTTCCAGCGCCTCGTCCATGGCGGTGACCAACCGGGCCGCCGCCGCATACGCCTGCTGGAACCGGACCATGTCGATCATTTCCTCATCCAGCGACACACCCGACACGGCTTCCCGCCGGGTGTGCAAGTGATCAACCAGAGCGGATTGGCTTGCGACCATGCTCCGGGCTTGCTGGGTGGTCACCCCGATACCGGATATCATCGACCGCAGGTAGTCCGCGATGCTGACCCCGTCAATGACGTCGGGCGTATGGAACACCGCGGCCAGGTCCACCGCATTCTCACCGCTCCCAGGGGTGCCATCCTTGGACGCGGCGATTAGGCGCAGGTTGCCGAGGATGCTGTCGTGGACCCAGATATCCTTGGCCCCGGCGCCGACGAAGAAGTCGCCACCTTGGATGGGCCCGGATGCATCCTGTTCCAAGGTGTAACCCGCCCTGTGCACGGCGTTGAACTCATTGATAATCGTCTCGGCCAACTTGTCCAACTGGGTTAAATACCCGGCCACGAGCTCATCCCGGGCCTCCAGAACCCCGGCCAGCCGGCCGTTGGTCATCTCGAGCTTCTGCCCCGTGAGACCCCAGTACACCGACAGCAGGTTATCGTTGCCAGAGTCGCCCTTGGCCTCCAGCCGAACCCATTGCTCGCCATCGACGATGGAGAAACCGTTGACGCTGATCTGTACCGTGAGGTTGTCCCGTTCGATGACGCTGATGTCGACGATCTCGGCAAGCTCCAGGATCAACTGGTCCCGCTCATCCAGGAGGTCGTTGGGCGCCTGGCCCGACAGGTGCACCCGGTGTATCTGCGCATTGAGGTTGGCCAGCCGCTCGGCCAAAGTATTGATCTTCTGCACCTCTAGAGCGACCGATCGATTGAGGTCCAAGCGCAGGTCGGTGAGCTGCTTGTGCACATGCTGGAAAGACGCTGCCAGGAGCAACGCCCGCTCCCGCACCACCGCCCGGGCCGCATCGCTCTCCGGCTGCTGGTGCAGGTCCTGCAGGGACTGCCAAAATTGGTCCAGCGCATCCCGCAAGCCCGTATCCGAGGGCTCCTGCAGGAATAGCTCCACCTGCTGCAAAGCCTCATACCGGGCATTCCAGCGGCCCAGCGACTCGGTTTCGTTGCGCAGCTGCATCTCGACAAACTCGTCCCGCAGCCGCCGGATAGCCTCAACCTGCACCCCGGTGCCGACCTGGCCCGCGTGGATCGTTGAGTTGAGCGACGGCGCCGGATACGGGTCGGTCGTGCCAAAGACCGCCACCTGCCGGGAGTAGCCCGGGGTGTTGGCGTTGGCGATGTTGTGGCCAACGACGTCCAAGGCCCGCATCTGGGCCTGCAGTGCCCGCCTGGCGATGTCAAGACCAAAGAACGTGGGTCGCATCCTTCATCCCCTCCCGCCTTCACGCCCGCGTATCCAAGGCTAAGGGCCCCGCAGGTCGTGAACGGCGCCGCCTCCCGGGTTGGCCATACGCGTCCGCATCATCCCCGGGACTGAGCACGCTTAGGTACATGCCGATCAGCGCCAGCTCCTGCTCGAGGAGCTTCTGATTGATCCGAGTCTTTTCCAAAACAGTTTCCAGCGCCCCCCGCACCTGCCGCCCCAACTCCCCAAGCCGCTCGCGCCACGGCGCCGGCGCTTGGGCGATGATGGTGGACAGATCCGGCCCGTCCGCGCTAACGAGGGCGACGCGCTCCTCTTCCCACTGGCTAAGCTGGCCGAAAAGGTCCTCCTGCTCCCGCGCGGTCTCCTCGATGATAGGAGGTTGGCGGTCGCGGATAGCCTCCCGCTGCTTGTCGACGGAGGCAATCAGTTGTTGGCAGATTTCGTGTTGAGCGGTCAAGATCTCAGCCAGGCGGGTAAGTTGGTCAGTTTGCACGGCGATCCCCCCGCGGGCGCGGGCGACGGTGGGGAGCGGTCAACGCAGGCGGTCCACCAGTGAACGAGCGAGCATCTTCCTGGCCACCTCGCGGCCGCTGACGCGATAGGTGCCCGCTTCGAGAGCGGCCCGGATCTGCTCGATCTTTTCCGTGCGCACATCGGGAGCCGCCTGAATCGCCTGCCAAGCCGCCTGCACCTCGCGGCTTTCGCGGGACAGTTCCACCGAATCAGGGCGCAAGGGCACCTCGGGCCCAGTGACCTTGCCCGCTGGGCGCATGCGCACCTGGGCCGCGAACAGCTTCGCTACCTGATGGACCTGCTTGTCGGAAACCATCATTGTCGCCCTGCCACCTCGACCGCGTTCTATCTTCAACTTCGGCGGAACCCGACGGCCACTTAAGTGGAAAATGCGTCAACTCGTTCGCTCTCGAGCCAGAAAAATCCTGGGGGTTTTGTCATTTTCCACCTGGCGCCATAGCCATTCGCGCTCGTACGCCCCGACCGCAAGGCACAGGACTTTCACCTCAGCGGCCCCCGCCCGCAGGAGCACCCGGGCGGCCTCGCCAGCCGTCGCCCCCGACGTGAGTACGTCATCAACCAGGAGAATTCGCTTGCCGGCCAGCGCGCCTGCCTCCCGCACCCGGAAGGCGCCCCACACGTTCGCCCGCCGGCTTTCTACCGCCAGCCGGGCTTGCGCTGTAGTGGGGCGAATACGTTCGAGCACGTGCGTCCACAGCGGCTTGGCAACACGGTTCGCCACCGCCCGGGCGAGCACCTCCGCCTGGTTGAAACCGCGCTCCACCAGGCGCGCCGGATGCAACGGCACCGGGATGACCGCGTCCACCGGCCAAAGCTCCCGGAAACGGGGCGCCGAGCCGGCCAGGAACTCCCCCAAGGCCTCGCCCAGCGCCCGGTCGGCGCCAAACTTGACCCGGTGAATGTAGTCCCGCAGCGCACCCTCATAGACGCCGGGGGCGCGGGCTACGGAAAAAAGATACGGCGCATGCCGGCACGGGCTGCAGAGCTCCGCACCATCCGGGTCCGTGTTGTCTCGACCTCCCGCGCCGACGCCGCTGCCCCGCAAGGGGCGCCCGCAACGCAGGCAGAACGGCGGCGCCACCCGGGGGATCCGGCCCAGGCAGCCGGGACAAAGGCCTTTGCCGTACCGGTTGGGCCGCTGGCAGCCCGGACACAGAGGCGGCGCGGGGAAAAGGGCGTCAAGCGTCCCTTGCCAGATGCGCCGCAGCAGTGCAGGCCACGCAGCGTCCACCGCCGCTGGGCACCTCCGGCATCAACCGTTGCCAGCGGGTGCGTCCCCGGTCGATCCGTTCCGGGTGGGTTCGATCTGGACTGGTTCCTCCCGGAACTGCCCAGCCGCCTCGTCCAGGACCCACGAGCGTGCCGCGACCGGGCTGCCCTTTTCCACCGAGACGATCAAGTACGAGAGCGCCGGCCACGCCCGCTCCAGGTCCGTCTGCGAGGGACGGGCGGGATGATCAGGATGGGAATGATAGACGCCCACAATGGCCAGGTCGGTACCGTCCAGCGAGCGGTCGACCCGGAGGAAATCCATCGGGTCGAGTTCGTAGCGGTCGTGGGCCCGCTCGGTGTTGAGGTTACGGGCGCGCTCGGCGCGGACAATCGTCTTGACGCTGCCGTCCGCCTTGCCCACGAGCAAGCCGCACACCTCATGCGGGTAACCCTCGGCGCAGTGAGTCCGGATGGCTTCATACGTCGCCGTGTCCATGATCAGCATCCCGCCACCGCCTCCCACAGTTCGGTGCTCAGGTAACGGGCGCCGCTGTCGGGGAACACCGTCACAATGACGCCTTCGCCGATTTGCTCGGCCAGGCGGACCGCGGCCGCCGCGGCAGCGCCGGAGGACGCCCCAACCATGAGCCCTTCCTCCCGGGCCAGCCGGTGCACGTATTCGTACGCCTCTTCCGTCGCCACCGGGAACTTGCCGTCCAGCCACGTGTCATCGTAGATGGCCGGCACCATGGCCGTGGCCATATGTTTCATGCCCTCCAGGCCATGAAACGGGCTGTCGGGCTCCACCGCGTAGACGCGGATATTGGGGTTCTGGTCCTTCAAGTACCGGCCGGTACCCATGAGCGTGCCGCTAGTGCCGATGGCGGCGAGAAAGTGCGTCACCCGGCCGCCGGTCTGGCGCATGATCTCAGGCCCCGTCGTCTCGTAATGGGCCTGGGGATTGGCCCTGTTGCTGTACTGGTCCGGCATGAAGTAGCGCTCCGGGTTGGCCTGGTACATCTCCGCCGCCACGACCCGGGCGCCTTCGGACCCTTCGAGGGGGTCGGTGTAGTGGATCTTGGTGCCGTATGCGAGAATGGTGCGCTTGCGCTCGAGGCTCGCATTGGCCGGCAGGCAAAGCTCCACCTTCAGGCCCAGGGCGGCCCCGATCATGGCGTAGGCGATGCCGGTGTTTCCCGATGTGGAATCCAGAATCACCTTGTCAGGCGTCAGCTGCCCGGTTTCTAAGGCCGTCATGATCATCCACAGGCCCGCCCTGTCCTTGACGGAGCCGCCGGGGTTAAACCACTCGGCCTTGGCGTAGATCTCCACGCCGGGCACGTGCCGCGCGATACGGCGCAGGGGCAATAGCGGTGTGTTGCCAATCAAACCGAGGATGGGAGCTTGCTGGATCCACCGCTGCCAGCTGCTACGGGGCACCTCTGGCGCGAACCCCCTCCCTGCTTGGGCCATCGCCCAATCCTCCCCTTGTGACCGGCGGCCTGCCGGCCGCTCATTGGAACCGAGTCCCGGGTCCGTCTCCGGGATCGCCGTATCTCGAACATAACACCTTAATTTCCGGTCGGCAACCTACACATTGCGGGAGGGCGCACACGGATGCGGGACCAGCGCGTGATGGGCCGGCCTGCGGGAAACGTTGCCCGCGGCCGGCCCTGATCGCTTAAGTGTTCGTTGCTCACATTCGTTGCTCACACGAGAAGGCTCGCGCCGGCGTGCACCTCGGGTTGCGGCCCGCTGGAGGCCTCCACCGTCCACACAGCTTCGCCGTCCGGCCGGCGCTCTACCGCGATGTTCAAGAGCGTTCTGCCGAAACGCAGGTTGTTCACTTCCACCCGGTTGATCCCTTCGGGCAGGTGCGGCGACAGGAAAACGCGGTTGCCCGGTGCGTCGACCTCAAGGCCGAGCATGGCCTGTAGCAACATGAAAGGCGTCGCAGCCGCCCACGCCTGTGGGATGCACGCGACCGGGTAACCGACCGGGCCGTCCTCACCGGCGGGATAGCCGCTGAACAACTCCGGCAGGCGGCGATACGGGTCAAAGGACGCCGCCTGAAAC
>LZRQ01000154.1 GCA_002159155.1 Firmicutes bacterium ZCTH02-B6 | reverse complement strand
GGGCTGCGCTGTGGGAGCCCTCGTCACCGTTGGGCTGCCGGCGGCGCCGGCCCAGGCGGCTCCCGTAGACGGGGCCGAGACAGCCACGTGGCGGGTCGTTGTCGTCGATCTTGCAACCGGTGAGGAACTCTGGTCCGCGGCTGCCCAGGCCGGCGATCCTGTCTGGTACACCTATACCCACTCCGCGGACAAGACGCCTGTGCAAAGCTTGCTGCGGGTTTCACCGGTGGATGGGCTCGTGTTGGAGCTGGAGCGGTACCTTTGGTACGGGGCGGGCCTGGAGTTTCGCGCTGACCGCGGCGTGGTGCTGGATGGGGAGTGGGTCGTCGTGCATGCGAATCGGGTGATCGGACGGCTCGTCCTGCGGGTGGCCGGCACGGTGGAGCAAGAGATCATCGTTGGGCCCCAGCGCACGACGCTGGGACAGCTGGCGGCTTACGGCAGCCGTGTGGCGCTGGAGGTGAGGCCATGAGACCGGAAACCCAGGAACGGGTGCAGCGCGTGGCGGCGGGCATCGTGACGATCTTGGGCATCGCGGCGTCAGTATACCACCTGTACGCGGCCTACGCGTATCCCCTCTTCGCGCTTCAGCACCGGGCGCTGCACTTGCTCTTCATGGGGACCATGCTGTATCTCGTCCACGCGATCCTTAAACCGAAACGCGTCACTTGGGCCAGCTTGGTGTACACCGTTGTTTTTGTGGCGATGACGGTTCTGGCTACCGGCTACGTGCTGGTCAACTACGCCAACGTGGCCACGCGCGCCGGCGCGTATAACCAATGGGACATCTTGTTTGGCCTCATGATGCTGCTGGTCGTCTTTGAAGGCGCGCGGCGGGGGACAGGTTGGCCGATCGTTATTGTCGCGGCGGCGTTTTTCATCTTTGCTTTTGTGGGGCCGTACCTGCCCGCCATCATCGCGCACCGCGGCTTTCCGCTGGCCCGCACGGTGCCGTTCCTTTATCTGACGACCGAAGGAATCTTTGGCATTCCGCTGGGCGTGTCGGCGAAGTTTGTGTTGCTGTTCATTCTTTACGGGGCCATCCTCGAGAAGACGGGCGCCGGCAAGTTCTTTCTGGATTTGGCCATGGCCGTGGCCGGGAGCACCCGCGGCGGCCCGGCCAAGGCGGCCGTGTTGTCTAGTGCGGTCATGGGGACCGTGTCCGGCAGCTCCGTGGCCAATGTGACGACGACGGGGACGTTTACCATCCCCCTGATGAAGCGCATTGGGGTGAAACCCGAGTCGGCGGGCGGGATCGAGGCGTCCGCGTCGACCATGGGCCAGATCACGCCGCCGGTGATGGGGGCGGCAGCGTTTCTGATGGCCGAGTACATCGGCGTCCCGTACATCCGCATCGCCGGCGCCGCCGTCATCCCGGCGCTGCTGGCGTTTTACTCCATGTTCGTCCAGGTGGACTTTATGGCGGCCGTTACAGGCCTCAAGGGCCTGCCGCGCCCCGATTTGCCGCGCCTGGCCCAAGTGCTGCGTGAGGGTGGGCATTTCCTCCTGCCGCTCATCGCGCTGTTTTACTTCCTTCTCAACGGGTACTCGCCGGAGCGGGCCGTGTTTTGGACGATCCTCTTTACCATCGCCCTCGTCCTCGTCATGGGTTGGCGGCGCGGCGAGTTCAAGGCGACGCTGCGGCACGTAGTGGACGCTTTTCGCGAAGGCGGCGTTCACACCGTGGAAGTCGCCATCATCTGTGCAGCCGCAGGGATCATCATCGGGGTCACCACGATGACCGGCCTCGGCTTGCGGATCAGCGGCATCGTGGTGGATTTGGCCGGTGGGCAGCTGTGGCTCGCGGCGCCGCTGGCGGCTATCTCGTCTCTGATCCTTGGCATGGGAATCCCGACGACGGCCAATTACGTTATCCAGGCGACGCTGGTGGCACCGGCGTTTGTGACTATGGGTGTGCCGCTTTTGTCGGCCCACCTGTTCGTTTTCTACTTCGGCGTCATTGCCGACGTGACGCCGCCGGTGGCGCTGGCGGCCTTCGCGGCCAGCGGCATCGCGCAGTCGGATCCGTTTCGCACGGGTCTTGAGGGTTTCCGTTTTGGCTTGGCCAAGTACGTGGTGCCGTTCCTGTTTCTGATCAATCCAGCGCTGCTGTTGCAGGGTAGCACTGTGGACATCGTGGTGGGCGTGGGCGCGGCCGTGCTCGGCATTACGGCCATGGTCGCCGTCCTGCAGGGGTACCTCTTTGGGCCGCTGCGGGCATGGCAAAGGGCGCTGCTGGCGGTTGCAACTTTGGCCATGTTTTCCATGCAGCCGCGGTTTTGGCTTTTGGGCCTGCCGCTCCTGGTGCTGATTTCCGTGAGCCAGTGGCGGACCGCCCAGGCCCGGGAGACCGTGGCGGCATGACCAGTGGGAACGAGCGAAGCCGGGGTGAACGGGGAAACGGGAGCGGTTTGGCGACGACCGGCGCCGGGCGGGACGTCCGGCGCTTTAGCACAACGGGTAGGGAGTGAAGTGCGGTGCAGCAGTTGCGGGTCATCGAGGCAGTGGGTGTGGCCCACAGGCTCGTGCGCCTGCATTTGGGGGTCAAGCCCGGGGAGCAAGTGCTGCTGGTGGCGGATCCTTGGACGGACATGAACATGGCGTGGGCCCTGGCCGGGGCGGTGGAGGAGGCGGGCGGCGAGTATACCCTGGCCGTCATGCCGACCCGGCATGAGAAGCGGGCGACGGAGCTGACGGCCATCCTGGATGCCGGGCTGGAACGGGCCGACGTGCTCATCGGCCTAACGGCCGCCTCCGGAGCGCCGACGTACTCGCGCAAAGTCGCGGAGCTGTTGGGCCAGAAGCGGCTGCGGGCTATGTCCATGGTGATGCGCTCCATGGACAACTGGACGCGGGGTGCGGCCTTGGCGGACTATGAGGAGCTGGACCGCCTCGGACACCGGTTGGCGGACGTGTGGGCGGCGGGGTCCCAGGTGACCATCACGTCAGCCGCGGGCACCCAGTTCACCGCCGGTGTAACCAAGGACCCGGTCATGGGGCACCCGGTGATCGTCGAGTGCGGCATCGCCCGGGAGCCGGGACGGGAGGCGGCGTTTTCCGACGGCGAGATCTCCCAGCGGCCGCTGGCCGGCACGGCGGAAGGCGTCCTGATCGTCGACGGCCCAGTGGCCAAGATCGGCGCGGGGGACGACCCTATCCGTATCGAGGTCCGAGCGGGCAAGGTGGTGGCCGTCGAGGGCGGGCAGCGAGCCCGGCGGCTCCAGCAAATCCTGGACACGGTGCCGGGCGCCGACCATATCGCGGAGATCGGGCTCGGCCTCAATCCCATGTCCTTGCGCAACGGCGACTTTGAAGAGGAAAAGAAGGCGCTGGGCAACGTGCACGTCGCGCTGGGCAGCGACTTGTTTTACGGCGGTACCCACGCCTGCGCGGTGCACCTGGACATGGTCATTCGCGACGCGACGTTCCTTTTGGACGGCAGGCCCATCGTGCAGGATGGGCGGGTGGTGGCGTGACAAACGCAGGTAAGCGGGGTGGACAACCCCGACGGGAGGACGCACCGAAAGCTCTGGCCGGCATCCGGGTGTTGGACATGTCCCGGGTGCTGGCCGGGCCGTTTGCCACCCAAATTTTGGCCGACCTCGGTGCAGACGTGATCAAGATCGAGGACCCGTCCCGCGGCGACGAAACCCGCCAGTGGGGGCCGCCCTTTGCCGGCACCGAGAGCGCGTATTTCCTTTCCGTCAACCGCGGCAAGCGCAGCGTGGCCGTGAATTTGAAGACTGAGGCCGGCCAGCGCATCGTGCGGGACCTCGCGGCCAAAAGCGACGTCCTGATCGAAAACCTGAAGCCTGGCGACATGGCCCGCTACGGCCTGGATTACCCGCGGCTCGCGGCCATCAATCCGCGGCTCATCTACTTGTCCATCAGCGGGTTTGGCCAGTCGGGTCCCATGAGCCACCTGCCTGGCTACGATTTTGCGGTGCAGGGGATGTGCGGCATCATGGCGGTCACGGGCGAGCCGGGCGGTCCGCCGATGAAGGTCGGCGTCGCATGGGTCGACATTTTGTGCGGGTTGTACGCGGTGGTGGGGATCCAGGCGGCCTTGCGGGCCCGGGAGCTCACGGGCCACGGGCAGTACATCGATCTCTCGCTGTGGGACGCGGCGGTGGCGGCCATGGTCAACTTGGCCCAGGCGTATCTGGTATCGGGCCGGGAGCCCAAACGACTCGGCAACGCCCATGCGCAGATCGTGCCGTACCAGATGTTTGCCACGGCCGACGGATACATGGTGTTGGCCGTTGGCAACGATGCCCAGTTTGAGCGGTTTTGCGAGGTTATCGGCCGGCCGGAGCTTGCCGACGACGAACGCTTTGCTACCAATCCCGCCCGGGTCAAAAATCGGGATGTGCTCATCCCTATCCTCGAAGAGGTGTTGCGCCAGCGGACGACCAGCGAGTGGCTTGCACCTTTGGCCGCAGCCAAGGTGCCGGCGGCGCCGGTGTGGGGGTTGAGCCAAGTACTGGAATCGGATCTGGCGCGGCAGCGGGGCATGCGCTGGCCGATGGAGCACCCGACCGCGGGTCCGGTCGAGCTGGTGGGCAGCCCGCTGCAGCACATGAGCCTGACGCCCGCCGTCCCGGCGGGACCGCCGCCCACGCTGGGGCAACACACCGCGGAGGTGCTGTGCACGGTGTTGGGCTACTCGGACGACGACATCGGCCGCTTGGTGGAAACCGGCGTCGTGCGCTGAGAAGAGCGGTGGGGAGCCAGGCAGCGCCCTGCTACAGGGGCTTCTGCGTCTGGTGCACGGTGTCTGAACGGTGTCCGGGGTCTGCCCGCGGGCTATACGGCTTGCGAGGCGGCGGCTGGCCGTTGTTGCGGAGTTGGATGGGCCGGCCCCGGGGATGGCTGCGCGGCGGGCGGCGCTTGCATCAACAAGGACAACGCGCGGTGGCGCTCCTCAACCTGCTGCTGTTGTTGCCAGCGGGTGGGGGGCGCCGCCCTTTCTGCGCATTCCTCCGGCAGGAGGGGGCAGCGCTCGCACGTTTCATTGAGCAGCCCCTCCGGGATGGCGGGATCGCCGGCGAACCGCACGACCCGCAACAGGTCGTCGTCGATGCGCATGCCCAAGATGACGCTGGTGCGCAAGTGAGGCGGCAGGTTGTCCCGGCGCGCGAAGCCGAGGCAAAGGAACTGCTTTTGCGACTCCAAAAAGCGCGAGCGCTGGATGCCCGGCACCGTTTCGGACTGGTCGGCGGCGAGCTCCCGCAGGAGCCGAATGGTGAGCCAGCGACGGCAGTAGTGCTCCCGCAAGTCAAACCCGGTGGGCAGGGACAACTGGCTCATGTTGAGTTGCTTGTACAGCCGGTAGCTCCCGTTGACCTCGTTGAAACGCAGGAAGTGCACCTTGAGGCCGAAGTGGCGCGGCACGAGCTCGCTGAAGCGGTACAGGAGCGTCTCCGGCGTGACGTCGTAGGCGTTCAGCATGTGCGCCAGCCGCTGGGGCTGCCAGGTTTCTAGCGCAAACAGCTCGGCCAGGTCAGACTGGACTTGAACCTCGGGCATGAGCAATGCGCCCGCGAAGTAGGCGGCCTTGAAGTCGTTGAGCACCTGCGTAAAGGAGTCGACTCTGTCGGGCGAGTTGGTCAATGCCCGCTCCTCAAGTCCCAGCACCCGGTAGCCGATTTCCCGCGCCAGCACAAACTTGCGTTGCGAAGCCAAAAGCCCCGGGTTGAGGAGCAAGCGCGGCGGCTTGCCGGGGAGGTAGACGGCGCGATACGCGACGAGACTCGGGTGCTCCTCCACCGGGATCGGGGCGACGCGATAACCAAAGCGGTCCTCCAAGATCCGGAGGAGCGTTTCCTCGGACACTGGCGCCCGCTCGGGAAGGCCGGCCTGGGCGGCGTAGTCCTTGGCCGCTTGCTCCAGTTCGGGGAAGTAGTTTTGGTTGAGCTCTTGGTACGAGCGGAGGGCGGCGAGATAAAAGTGCTCCTCCCGGATGGCGTATCCGCGGGCGATGTCCTGGAACGCTTTCACGAGGGCGCTCATCTCAGCGGGGGAACGGGTCAGCACCTCGACAATGCTGCTCGGGTCCACGCCAAAGAGTTCCAGGGGGAAATCCTGCAGCAGCTGTGAGGTCAACGGCGTTTCCAAAAACGACAGCGGGGGCTCCAGGCGCAAGGAAACCAGCTCGTCGTAGGCGTAGCCGAGAGCCTCGGCCAGCCGCATGATCTTGTCGGCCTTGGGATACTTGCGTCCCTTTTCAATCTCGGTGATGTAGGAAGGGGAGAGTTGTGAGCGCTCGGCCAGCTCGGTGACGGACAAGCCCTTGGCCAGCCGCGCCTGGCGCAGCTTGAGGCCAAAGATGATGTGAATCGGGTTGAAGCCCATGCCGAACCCCCTGATGCTGCCGTCCCTGCACCGCTTTCGTGCCATACTTACCACAACCCGCCGGGCAGCGTCAAGGGACGTCGAGGAACGGGTCCGCGAGAAACCACCAACAGCGAATTTTCGCTTGACAAGACATTTCGCTGCCCCATATACTGATGCCCAACAGAGGAAGGCACAACCAGGCTGCCGGTGGGGTGAGTCCATTGTCCGGCCGGATGACGGGGCTAGCGCACACGGTGCACCAGCCAGTTGGAGGGGCGGAGGACGCCGGCTCCGAGCGCCGGCACGCGGCGGACCTGGCGTTTGAAATCGCGGGCGACGCGACGGCCGGCGGGGTGGACATCGTCCAGGTGTTTGCCCAGGCGGCCGCCCGCATGGGCGACAGCGTCTGGGTGGGCTACATAGCCGACGGTCAGCGTGCCGCCTGCCGGGTGCGGGTTGGCCAGCAACCCGTCCATTCGGGCGGCGATCGGGCCAGCCTTGCCGTCGCCTTTGACGCCGCGCTGCTGCGCAGCCGCATCGCCGCCGGCGCGTTTCACCCTGGCAGCCTCATCCTCCTGGACAGCCCCGGCGGCTGGCCTGCGCCCAACCCGCTTGCTGAGCCTCCCGTTTCCAGCCTCCCCGTTTGCCCTGTTCCCTTCCGGGCGCTGGCCAGTCGCATCCCCGCTTTCCCCCAAGGCGACCGCATTGTGGCTTTGGGGCTCTTGACCTGGATTTTTGCCTATGACCCGGCTTTAGTGCGGCGGCTGTTGGAAAACCGGCTGGCCCCCCGGGGCGGCCGGTGGGTGAGCGCGGGCTTGCGCTTGTTTGAGCTGGGTTGGCGGGACGCGTCCCGGTTTGTGCCGCGTCCGGTGCGTGCCGGCCGCAGCCCGCAGGCGGCGCTTGCCGGCCGCGTCGAGGTGATGAGCGGGCGGGAGGCGCTAGCCCTCGGGGCGCTGACGGCTGGGTTCACCAGTTGCGTCGTCAGGGCTGAGCATCCTGCCCTCCAGCACTGGGCGCAAAGCTACGCGGCCTTGGGCGGGCGTGTGCTCACCATGCGGGATGCCTTTATGCGCCGGTCGATCATGGGCAAGTGTGGTGGCAGCCCCTGCCTCGTCCAGGCGGCAGACCCCGGCTTCACTGGACCGGTGCTGGTCGTGGAAGCGGCCGGGGCGCCGGTGGAGCTGGAGGAAGCTTGCGCGCCTGGCACAGCAGGCGCGGTGCTTGGTCTTGCCGCCGCGTGCGGCGTGCCGCGGGTCACCTTGCGCATCGAGCGGGCGCCAAGGGTGGAAGCGTTGTGGTATCCCTTTGGCGTCGACCCGTTGGCGGCCGCGAGCGGCTGTCCCGGCGGGGTGCGGCCAGTGGTGCTGGCGCCGACGACGGTGGAGGAGTGTTACCACTTTATAGGCCTCGCCCGGCGGCTGGCCCGGCAGTACCGGCGCGACTGCGTCGTGCTGGTAGACGCGGGCCTCCTTGGGGCCGTGCAGGCATGGCGGAGCCGGCCCGCCAGCGCCGTTTGGACCGAATCAGTGGGAGATGCCGTCATCGAGGACGACGGGTCAACTGGCCGGGTGGACAACGTGCTGGCCGGGCTTGGCGTTGAGCAGGCGCCGCTGGAAGCCTTTGTCAGGCGGCCCGCTCCCGTGGGCGGCGAAGCCGGGGATGTGCTGCTGGTGGGCTGGGGCACGACCCGCGGTCCCGCAGAGGAGGCCGTGGCCCGGCTGCGGGCGCGCGGTTTGGCGGTGTCCGCACTGCACCTACGGGTGCTGTCGCCGCTCCCAAGGGACCTATGGGCGCTACTGGCGCGATATCGCTCCGTGGTAGCCTGTGAGCTGCAAGAAGATCCGCAGGCGGCGTCCCGTCGCGCCCATGCCTTGGCCAACCTTCTGCGGGCAGCGCTGGCGGATGGCTCGTTTACGGACGGGACGCGGGCCGCCCCGCGGCCGGCGGTCACGGCCCACCGGTTTGCGTCCTCCCGGTTTCTCGCACCCGCGGCCGTGGAGGACTGGGCCGAGACG